>CAZMCX010000006.1:0-13280 GCA_964565125.1 uncultured archaeon | reverse complement strand
AAAAGAACCTGTTTTAATCAAGTAAAAAAAATGTGTGAAGAAAAGACAAATAAAATCTTATGAAAAAAGGTGTACAAAGCTTTGACAGATATTGTGGTTGTGAAGAAATGGATATAGTTATGCTTATCTCAATTGGATTAACTGTTTTCTTTTCATCTCTTGCTGCATATTTTGATTATAAAACAACCTATATTTATGACTGGATAACTTATCCTATGATTATTATGGGAATTATTCTGCTTCCGTTTAAGAGTTCGTGGTATATTGGGCTTATTTCTGCTGCAGCAATTTTTGTTATTTTTTATCCACTTTATAGGTACGGAAAAATTGGCGGTGGAGATATAAAATATTTTATGGGCCTTTGCTTACTTATTCCAATGTCTGGCAAATTTGTATTTATTTTGCCTGTATTTTTTGTTGCCGCTGCATCTGCTGGTTTGTTTTTCGGATTTAAATTCTTTTACTCTTTCTTTTCAAAAAAATATTATTTGGATGCAGGAATTCCAAAAACAATTTTATACTTCTTTGCAGCATTATTAGTTGGCCTTGCAAGCGGCTTTTTCTTGACTATTACATATCGAGTTGAAATTTCTATTTTTGCGGCCCTTTTATTGTTTGTCTGCCTGTTTGTATTGCTTTTCCAGAAATACTTTTATTTGGATTTTTCACATAAAGTAAAAGTTGATAAAATTCTAGAAGATGATGTTGTGGATATGCAATGCTTGGGCAAATCCGGCACAAAACTGTTTGATAAAAAGTTGCTGGCAAAACTAAAAGAAAGCAAAGTAGCAGAAGTCATAGTTTACAGAAACCTCCCAGTTTTCGGCCCCTTCTTGCTGTTTGGGGTTATTTTATCTGTGCTTGTTTTGTAAAGAAATAATTAAAAATAAATTAACTCTTTTTATATTATGCATAAAGTAAGAGAACCACGACCAACTAAAAAACCATTTACGCCAAGTGATAGGCACGAAATGACAAGTTATGATATGAATGTAACTGACTATTCTGGGAGTAAAGTCGCAGAACAAAAAAGACTTAGAACCGAAAAAAGGACCGAAAGACAAGATTTGTTTTGGGAACAATTGTATGGTAGAAAAAAATACGAACATAGCGGGCATCTAGATTATAATTGGGGTCGTTTAAACCCTGATCAAAAACTATATGCAGTCCAAGTTATGCATTGGGATCCGAAAGTGTTGGCTGGATTTACAAAAGGGATGCTGAAAAAAAGACCAAATGATCCTATTGCTGTTTTTGACTTATATGGCAACAGGTTTTTTCCTTAGATCCCCCTTAACATCATATTTTTAAAGATATATGTATATAATTAATTATATGATAACTAATTTCAAAAATTATGTGGGAATTAATCTTTTATTTTTTCTAATTGCACATACTGGAGAAAAATTTTCTCTTAATGAACTTGCCCGTAAGAACAATATTGCTCCTCGTTCTGCAGAACTTTGTTGTAAATCTTTTTTAGAAGATGGCTTGCTGGAAAAAGAAATTATTGGAAAGAGCCACCTTTATCAAATAAATGAAGAAAATAATTTGATTATTCAGTTAAAAAAGTTAATATTCCCATATTCTTTAATTTCAAAGGAAACAGAAAACGCTTTTGAAAATTTTGAAAACAGAGTTATTTCAGTGTATTTATATGGTAGTTGTGCTAAAGGGAACTTTGATAAAAAAAGCGACGTTGATATCTTTGTATTGCTCCTTAATAAAGAAAAAACAAAAGACTATACAAAACTTTTAGATCTCTTTTCAAAAGCAATTCCTGACAGAGAGATCCAATTGGTAATATATTCCTCGCTTGACTATAGAAAAAATTATAACTCTGCTTACCTAAAAGAAGTAAAAAACGGCGTAAAAATTTACGGTGAAGATTTATGAAATTTGATACCTGTGTAGACAAAAAATTGGTTCAACCAGCAATTATTAGTAAAGAAATATTAGAAAAAGAATTGATCGCTGGCGATGAGTTTATTGGTCAAGCAAAAAAATTTATGACTTAGGTGAAATGGATTCAGTGTTAGTTGTGGGCTATTTGGAATATATGCGCTATGCTCGTGCTGTGTTATATGCAAACAATCTTCGTGAAAGAAGCCATTTTTGTATCTTCCAATATTTAATTGATTATTTTGATGGAGATTTAAATTATTATGGGCGAACAGGCCAAACTTATCGAATAGCTAGAGAAGAACTGCAATATAATTACAAACGAATCGATAAACAGATAGTGAATAATCTGCTTTTAGATGCAAAAAATTTAAGAATTGTGGTTGAAAAATATCTTAAAGAAAAAAATAAAATTTGACTAATTATTGAAAAAGCTTTCAATTAACTTACTTGACATTAAAGTGTTTGGTCTCAAATCATCAGGTAACAAATTAGAATATTTCTTCCAAGTATATCTTTGATCTATTAATACAACAAATCCTCTGTCTGTGTATGTTCTTATTACTCTTCCTGTTGCCTGCACAACTTTTGAAATTGTTGGATATGTATATCCATAATTCCAGCCATTTGCAAATCTTTCATCATAATATTTTATTAATTCCTTAATTTCTAATGTTGGTTCTGGAAATGGAATTCCTAAGATGAAAACCCCTACGAGCTCTTCTCCAGGGAAATCTAAACCCTCTGAAAATGAGCCGCCAAGGACGCCCACAAGTACGGACCCTAATCCCCGTGATTTTTTGAAATCTTCTACAATCTTTTTTGATTTTTGTGCATTTTTGTCTTGCAGGTAAATCTTTTTTGCTGTCTTTCTTGTAAGTGAGTTATAAAACTCTGATGCTTGTCTATGTGACGGCAAAAATACAGCAACATTCCCGGAAATATTGTTTATTATAGTTGCAATTTTACTGCTTATTTCTTCCAAATCATGGCTATTTCTTAATTCATATTTTGTGCTAAAAGAATCATCATACATTACCAATTTATTTTCTTTTGGAAACGGGCTGTTGTATTTAAAACAAAGGGTATCTTTTGGTAGTCCAAGAATATCAACATACATTTTGAACGGTGAAAGAGTTCCCGACATTAAGATTGCAGAATTTGCATTTTCAAAAACAGTTTTTGTTACAAAAGATGGATCTAAATATTTTAAAACTAAATTATAATCTTTTTCATTTTCTGTTTTGAAAAATCTAATAATTGATTTGTGGTTTTCAAACCAATTTGAGAAAAAAGAATAAACGTATGGCAGGATTAATTCTCCGCTTTTTGTTTTTTTTGCAATTTCTTTCAAATGTTCAGTTTCCAAGTCTGGAAGTTCCTCAAATTTTAGTAAAATGTCTTTGAACAAATCTTTGTCTACCAAAAATTCTTTGTCTTTGTATTTTTCTTTAAAAAGTTCTGAAACTTTTCTTAATTTGTCGGATAATTCCCAAAATTCTTTATTGTCAATACTGTCCGCTTCTTTTATTGCCTGTAAAATCATTTTTTTATTCAAGACATAAAATGAATTCGACCTGATTCTATCCGCCAAATTGTGTGCCTCATCTACAATTATTATGCTGTCTCCCAATTCTTTTCCAGTTTTTTGAAAAAATGCTTCCCTGATCTTGCTGTTGAAAAGATAATTATAATCGCAAATTATTATATTTGCTTTTTTTGATAGCTCAATTGCTAATTCATAAGGGCAAACTTTGTTTCCAATTCCAAATTCAAGAATATCTTCTGCACTTAATTCATTTTCCAGAAATATATTTTTGTTATAACTTTTATTTTTAAAATTTTTATATGCGGGGCAATTATTGCTTCTTATTTTGCTTTCGCAGAATTCATAAAATCCGCGCGCATTGTTCATAAGCGGAATTTCTGAGCACATTTTTTGCTTACCGAGTATGTTTACTGCTTTTAGATCAAGAGAATATTTCCGGTTTAAACCTTTGACAACATCTAGAGCAATTTTGTGTTGTGAAGTTTTTGGAGTAACAAAGAAAATAGTTTTTTTTTCAGTATAAGAAATTGCAGTTGCAAGAGCCGCATCTGTTTTTCCTAGCCCTGTGGGCGCTTCGAACAACCCAGTCTTGTTTTCTTGTAAGACTTTTGCGATGTCTTTTACAAGAGTATTTTGCTCTTCCCTGTAGTTGTCGTGCCGAAAGTAAATTTTTGTCATGGATACATATATAAATATACTCTTTTTATATAATTGATTGTAGTAAAATATTTTGTAGGTAGTTTATATGGTTTTTGAATCTGGAAGAAAATTAAGGGCAAAAACACCAAGGCCAAGAAGTAAATATGCCCAATTTTTAGAGCGGGTAAAAAAAGAGAATGACCCACCCCGAGTTATTGAAAAAGAAATAAAAAAAGCATATCAAAATGGAGATTTAGAAAAAAACGAATTTTTTACACTTATTAAAAAACTAAAAGTAAAAACAGATAAGCAAACAGATGAGGAGTTAGATAAATCCCCAAAATCAAAAAAGAAAGAGCCAAATTATAATAAAATGGAAGATGAAAACGAAAAAAAAAGAAAAGAAACAGATAAAACAAATCCTTTTGCGGGCGAGGAATCTAATGAAGGGCTTGAAGAATATAGGGGGAGAGAATCTTTTGTTTCGGGCCATGAACACAAGCACGGGATTTTGACTAATTTATTGTCAAATAGCAATATGAGGCTTGGCTTTTTTGTTGTTATAATGTTTGCTTTGTTGTTTTTTGTAACTAAAGATGTTCTGTCAAGTAAAGGCAATGGGGAAATGCTAATATTTGCGATCGTTTTGTTGGGAATTTTGTTTATACTTGGATCGTCAGGATCTAAGTACGAAAGTAGAAATCATTTTTAGAAAGGAATAAAAAGATAACAAAATATATATTTATATAGGGTGTGTGTTATGGCTATAAGGAGAAATGTTGCTGTTGAAAGAGCTGCTATGGAAAAAAGAGCAAGAGACCAGGGATCCATTGTTAAGCCTGAAAAAAAAATTGGCAAAGAAAGAGAAGGCTTTGCTAAGAAAGGGCTTGAAGCCAAAGGTCGTTTTGGGATTAGAAAAGGTATTGAAAGAGTAAGCCCACGAATTATAAAAAAAGCAGTGAAGGCCAGAACAAGTATAGACACATACCACACAAAACTTGAACGATTGTCTGTTTCTGATTTAAATAAAGAATATTCTAGAGTTGCTGAAAAACTTAAAGGGCTTTCTAAAAAATACAATAAAGCAAAAAAAGGCAAAAAAGAAGTATTTGCGAAGCAATTAAGAGTCTTAGAAGAAACAGCAAATAAAATTAAAGACCTAATAAGCTCAAGACGTGCTGCGGATTTGGAAAGAAGTAGAAAAATGTCTTTGGAACAGGCAAAGGGCGTAAGAACGGAAAGTCCGCAAAAAATAGAAAGACAGAGAGAACTTTCGAGAGTACAAATGGAACGAGTAAAAACTGGACAAAAAAATATCGGAGAAGTATTAGATGAAATTAAACAAGAATTCCTTTTTATAAAATCTAAAGGCGTGTCTGCGGAAGGTAATAACTTACTTGTTGAATTAACCAGAAAAATAGATATAATAATGAAAACAAGAGTTAGAGAAATGTCAAAAGATCAAGCAGTTGAACTTGATAGGTTAAGAGATGTGATATCCGCAAGAGCAAGGGGGGTAGTTACAAAACAAGTAAAGTCTTCTGAACAGGCATCTTTAAAAGTAATGCAAGAAAAGTGGGACAAAGAGCCGCCAAAATTTATGTTTGAAAGATTTTTCGAATTAATGAAAGAACCCGATAGGAATGCAAAACTGTTGGACGAAATGTCAAAATTTCTACCTGTAAAATTAGAACGAACTATGATGGAAATAGGTAATAGTAAAAGAAGCATGGATGAAAAAAGGCAAGCATTGGGTCAACTAAAAATGCAAATTGAAGAATTTATGTCTGATACAACAAGAAGGCTTCAACTGCTTGGCAGGCCAAAAATGCTTGATGTGCGATATGTTAAAGGTCTTTATAATGAATTACGAAAGTATACTGACAGAATAACTGGCCTTGTTGTAAGACTTACCCCTAAACAATCAACCGAGGGCCAGAGATTAGAATTAGCTAGGGAAACAAGGGCAAGAAAAGTAGTTTTTGGTCCAGATAAAGAGAAAAAATATTTGGTGTTAGTTAGAAAATTAGAAAATTTAGTTGATAAGTTTGGGCCCAAAGAAGCTGAAAGACTTTTGAGGATTGAAGATACGAGATTTAGAGAATTTTTTGAAAACGAAGGACCTGATGCAGCATTTAAATATTTAGAAGACAGACTAAGGCATTATCAAGGTCTACAAACAAATTTATTATCTGGCACTGAAGGCCGCAGAAGCGTAAAAATGTTGCCCCCTGCGGAAGCACGAAAATTATTAACTGCTGGAACTCGTCCTGAACAAAAATTATTATCTGCTCCAACTCCTGAAGCAATTGCTGAAGATGCGGTAAGAAGAGAAGAAGAGCTCGCAAAAAAAGAATTTGAGGCTGCAAAAAAAACAGGTAGAGGCGAGAGAGTAGGGCTTGACCCAAGGGATATGATAAGAAGAATCGAAAGAGTTCGTGAAGAAGTAAGAGCAAATAGAGGTGTTTTGGGAAAAATAATTGATTTACAAAAGGCAATAACCGAGCTAACAAGATCAAAAATGAATAATCTGGATAAAAGCGTGGCTGAGGTAAAAACTGTTTTAGAAGACTTAAAAAACCAAGTGCATGCTTTGGATGAAAATTTGTCAAGAACTGTGGTTAGTGGCATAGAAGTGATATCCGATCAAATGAATAAATTCTTAGAACAATTTGACAAAACAATAGAGACTGAAGGAAAACTTACAAGGCAACAAATTTCAGATTTAGAAACAGTAACAAAAGGAATTAAAGATATTATTATTGAGGGTGTAAAAAATCTAGATACAGTTCCCAAAGAGTTGACTAGATTGAATGATCTGCTTAACAGTCAACAATTAGGTTCAAAAGAACAACATGAAGAAATAATGGGTACTTTAAAGATTATGAAAGAAGATGCAGAAACATCAAAACTTGAATTAATGGATTCAATGAGTACAATCTTTGATGCCCGTTTATTTGAAATAGATAGAAGAGTAAAATCTCTTGACGAGAACACTACAAAAGTTTTACAGAACCTGGGTTTATTAGAAGGCCACTTTTTATCATTAGAGCATTTTGATAAAGTTGTTAAAGAAAGTATTGAAAAACTTAGTGGTGATACTGATGCCGCGCTTGAGTTAACTGTGGAAGAAATTCAAAAAGCCGCAGAAAAAGTAATTGAAAAAATCAAAGATCTTGACCCTAAATTTGTTGATAAGCTGAGCCAGAAGATGGATGATCTTACAGAAATGACAGTTCAAAGTAGAGAAGATGTTTTGACAGTGTTGTCTGAAATGCATGAAGATCTTGGCAAAAAATTAACTGACTTAGATAAGAAGATAGATGATAGTAGAGATGAAATTCTTGAAGTATTGGATGAAATTGGAAAAGGAACAGAAACAGATAAAGAAATAAAGGAAATAGTTGAAGATCTAAGGGTGCAATTAGAAGAGCGTGCAGAAGGCGAAGAAGAGAGGATTGAAGGTATTGGAGAAGCATTTAAACTTATTGCTGATCGTCTTGATGAATTGGGCGGAAAGCTTGATGCAAATAATCAGGCTATCGCTGATATATTAAGAAGAGTAATACAAGAAGAATTAAATGGCAGATTAACCAGAATGGAAGGAAATCTTGATACCTTAGTTCAAAGTGGGGCAACAAAAGAAGATACAGACATAATCCAAGCCCAAATAAATGAACTAAGAGAACTTATTACTAAAAACGGTGCTGGTGGTGGCCCGGGTGGCTGGGGCCCAGGCGGGTATGGTCCGGGCGGATATGGGCCTGGTGGTCCAGGTGGTTGGCCTCCCGTATATGGTAATCATAATGAACAGAATGTAGAAATGGGCGAGAGAGGCCATGGTGAAGAAGGCGAAGATGGAAGAAGGCCTCCACGAGAACCTGGCGAGCGTGAAGACGGCGAACTTACCAAAAAGGATCTAGACAAGGCGATAAAAAAGGCCCTGGAAGATAAAGAGAAAAAAGAAGAGAAAAAAGGCGGTGCAGAAAAAGCAGCAAGCGGTGGAACTTTTAGCAAAGTTATTGGCTTTGGAATGGGAATAGGAATACCTGTTGCTATCCTTGCAGTGTTAGTAGTTGTTTTATCTAAGTTCTGGGGCGTTGGCGAACAAACAACTACAAGTACAGTAAAAGCAGCAACAGTGCCAATTATGCCTGTAACAGGATCAGCAGCAGCTGGCTCAAGTAGCTTCTTGCCATCTGGGTTTATGACACCGTTAATAATAATATTGATATTGGTTGCATTGTTCTTACTATTTCCTAAGAACAAGTAGGGCAAAGGGCCTGTTTTAGCCCATATTCTTCTTTTTTATTTTTTTATAGTTTCTAGTAGTAGTTTTTATGCATTTAATGCATGTTATTCTCTTTTGAAGGTATTCTTGGCCATGTTTCTTAATGGTTTTTATCCTTATTTTTGGCTTTTCTATGGAAAAGCATGAAAAACAAGATTTACAAAAAACTTTTTCATCTTTCTCAAGCCTTATATTGTGCTTTAAACATAGCTTTGAAATGAGCTTTGCACAATTAGATGCAAAAACAGGATCCTTGGCAGTATTTACTAGTTTTAGAAGGTAATTTATTCTTTCCCTCGCAACTTCTTGAAAATTAGATCTTTTCGACTTTTTGTAGGCCATTATATATGTTTTATGTGAAAAGATATAAAAACATTGTTTCTGTATTTATATTATGTTCACTAAAGTGTTATTTTTTATATTATTTTTGTGCTTATTGCCTCTGTCGTTCTCCGAATTGATTGGGCAGTCGTATGCATTATCTGATTCTAATTCATTTAAAACGACCCTTGAATCTAATAATCTGTGTAGTACTTTTGATATTTCCCCCGAAAAATACTCTTTTTTAAAGGCAAATGAAGGTATTCTTGTTTTAGATCTATACATTAAGTTTACTCCAGAAATCGAGAGTCAAAGCAATCTGCAGTTATATATCAATGACGAATTAGTAAAGTATAAGGCGCTTTCAGGATATTTTATGAAAGAAACATTGGAGTTTAAAGATTTCCAGAATGGAAGAACAATTGTATTTTTAGAAAATTATAGAGATCAAAATGTATTGCAACTAAAAATCTGCGGGTATGTTTCTGGCTCAGTTTATGAATTAGAAATGCTTCCGGGTTCAAAAATAGGGTCTTTTAAAATGCCTTACTTCTCTGGAAAAGGAGATTTTTCGAAATCTTTAGAGAAAACATTGTTTTTGGTTGACGAAACAGTAAAGGTTGGTTTAGCATTAGAGAATGAGGGCTATATTCCTGCAAATGTTACCTTAACTTATAACCACTTTGATGTTAACACAGAAATAAAAATGCTTGGTGGAATAGTGTCATATATTGGATTGGCAGATACAACTAATCCAGTAAATATTACTTATTATTTCAAATCAAAAACAGACAAATACTTTTTGATTCCTCCTGCAAGAGTTGAATATACTTATGATAATTACAAATTTGTTGAATTATCTAATCCAATAATCGTAAATGCAAAAAACTATCTTGATGACATAGATTGTGAAATGAGCATAAGTAAAGTAGAATATAGTTTAAAAGAAAAAGCAGAAATTACTGTTGGCTGTTATAATAAATCTTCAGAAGTGAAAGAGTTTAATTTGCTTGTAAAAGTTGATGATAAGGAAATAATGAACAATAATATAACAATGGCTAGTAAAGCCATAAACGAACTCGAATTTAAATATTCTTTTGATAACTTTGACACAAAAAAGGTTTGTGGAGAAATGTACTTTAATGAAAACATCAAAAAACTAAACTGTGCAGAATTTTATTTCTCAGAATCAGTGGATAGTTATACCTTGTATATTATTGGTTTTATAATAATTGTGCTATTGGCAATTTTTATTTACTACCAATTTTTCTTATAAATAACGGATAGTGAAAAGAGCCTGCGGTGGTTAAGGTTAAAGCGTAGGGGTGTCCTATTTCTCTTTTTGTAATATTCTTTTTATTTCTTTTATATTTTTTTTAATGTCTTTGCTTGTCTCTAGTTTGTACACTCTTTTGTAAAATTTATTTAGTTTCTTTTCAAAATAGTTAATATTTTTACAAAAAATGTTTTCTTCTATTTTTACAGGCAAATATTTCCTCTTTTTATAAATTTCTCTTAATTTAATTTCGCTAAGGTCAAATAAGAAAACAAAATTAGCGTTTGTTTTATATTCGCAAAAGATGTGCCCCTCCAAAATCCAGTCTTTTTTGTCTTTAAATTCTTTTTTAGTCCTTTGTTTTAAGCTAGTAATGTTAACATTCTTTGCCTTTGTGAATTTTTTGATATTATATACTTGTATCTTTAATTCTTTTGAAAGTTCTTTTGCAATTGTTGTTTTCCCAGTTCCTGGAACCCCTGTAATAAGTATTCGCATATTATCTTAATTTATGTGCTTTATATATAAACTTATATACCTTTCTACATAATATTTTATAATGCTTGAAAAAATACTCCCCAGTGACCTGCCCCTCTTTGAGCAAGAGCAGAGACTTTGGAAAAAAATAACCGAAACAGAAGATCTAATAAAAAGAACAAATAATTCTGCAAAAAAAGAAAAATACGAAAAAGAAATTCTTGTACTTAAAGAAAAAGTCAAATTCATTCAACAGAATAATCCTGCAAAATTACGTCACGAATTAAATACTTTGAAAGAAGCATTAAAAGAAAATGAAGACCAAAACAAAAATTATGGAATCCAAAATAAACTTTTAAAAGCAATAATAAACAAATATCTGCCTGAGCAAAGTTTTGGGTTGGAAGATCTAAAAAAACTTGTTTTACCTAATGATTTGAGTGTTTTAAGTATAAAGCAGGAAATAATGCCGGAAAGTTATGATTATGAAAACGACTATTTAGTTGCAATAAAAAATCTTTATGATTATTTGCAAAAAAATTACACAATTACTGATCTAAACTTATCAAATAAATATTGGCTTGCTCCCAAAGATATAATTGAAGCAAGTGCGGGGGATGTATTTGATTTGTCTATTCTTGTTTGTTCTATTTTAATTGCTCTTGGCGGAAATGATACAAAAGTTTATGTCGTCGAATTAAGTGATTTTTCAAGGCATGCATTTGTGTTAACAAGGCATAAAAAAAGAGTTTTAATAATAGATTTAGTAAATTCTGAAAATTATAATGACTATTTGGGCTATGAAAAAGATATCTGGTCTGAATACTCTCCAAAGAACTTAACAATAAGAACAAAACGGTACTCATTTAATGATGTAAGCTTTGATTATCTTGAATAAAGGATTTTTTGTATTGTATTTTGTAATTCTTGCTTTTTTAATTCTATTAACCTTGTTCTTTGTTTATTCACATAATTCTTACAAAGAACAAAAACTAGTTGAAGATTATGTTGAATATTCTAATATCATTACCGAACAAACAGTTCTTGAAAACAATGTTTCGTTTTTTATTGAAAATACAATAAAAAAGGGCTTGCTTATAACACAAAATAGGCAAGCATTAAAACTGACTTGTGACAGAATAATTCGGGTATATCTTGCATCAGAAAATTTTGACGTTTCTAATTTTAAAACTGAACTATTAATAGAAGTAGTTTCTGTCGAATTTGTAGACTACATAAATTATCAATATGTTTTTTTGAATACTCTTGAAAACAAAGACAAAAAAGTTTTAATAATCCAGGGGGCGGTTTATAGTGGACAAGTTATTGTTTAAAGGCCAAATCACAATGGAATTTTTAATAATTTTTTTGGCAATAGTTTCTCTTTTTGCAATTTTAATAACTAATTTAGATTATGAATTTATAAATTCAAAAGCAAATGCTATTTTTTCTAAAATTGATGTACAATACTGTAAAATTTCTAATAGTCTAAATTACAATTATTTTGAGGTAAATGAAGACTGTTCTTTTTTCAAAAAGGAGGATATGTATGCAGAACCAAAATATAACTAAAGGGTCATTCGCTCTTTCCGCATTATTCTTAATGCTCTTTTTTGTGCTTTTTATTTTCTTATTCTTTTCTGGAATGTATTTAATGTCAATAAAAACAGACAAAACTTTACTTGCTTTGGTATATTCCGAAATCGCTGTAACAAAACACAATGAAAAAGGGATCGGATTTGCAGAAAAAAATATCTTGGAAAAAAGAATAATGGCGAACAAACTTCAAGTAGGGGAAAACAATCTTGAGGCCACAGGCCTCCTGAAAAATATGTCCCTACTTCGATTGGTTTATACAGATAAAGCAGAATTAAAGTTGGTGATCTTTTCTGACTAAAAAAGGATATTTTTGGATTATAGAAATAATTATTGGTCTTGTATTTCTTCTACTTTTTGGGGCTCTATTTTTCAACTATTCCGGCAAAGATTATTCTTTTGTTTTTGCCTTACAAAAAGCAAATGATGTCCTGCGTGTGAACTCTTATTCTCATGTTCCTATTTCTGCAGAAATTCTAAACTCTTTTTTTGAAAACTTTGGATACGAATACTGTGTAAATTCTGATTGTATTTCAAACGAAAAGCAAGGCAAAAATAAAATAGTAAAAACATCAGAAATCTTTTTTGAAGGCCTTGAAAAAAAGCAAGTTTCAATCACTGTTTTCTATGACTAAGCTAATAGGCCCAGATTTTTCTAAAACAAGGTTATGTTTTCCTTTTTTTATTTTTTCGGAAGCATAAAAACAAATAGAATCTTCATAATTCTTTTTTGAATATTCTGAACTCCAAACAATCTTATTTCCATCAGCCTCTAGATCCCATTCTTTGTTTAACACAAGCTTAATTTCCAAATTACTTCCATCCCCCAAAAAGCAAATATTTTTCATTTCATTTGTTGCCCGTTTTATATTTGCCAAGTCAAAGGTAGTTGTGGTATAATCATAAATTTTTGAAACAATTGGAAAGAATAGTGAAATTACCACAACAGTAACAAGTAGAATAATTAAAAATTCAATTGATAGCTGTCCATGTTTCTTAATTCTAGTTATAATCTCCCACGTTATCAATATCATTGAAGATGTCTTCTGTTTTTGCATCAATTTTTTCAGAAGCCTTATTTGTAGTTTTTGTTAATTGGGTTATAACAATTGCTGCTATTGCAATCAATGCTGCCAGAATTATAATTAATTCTGCTGACAACTGTCCTTTGTTATCTTTTATAAAACTAATCATATGCATAAAATATGTTAAGGTAGTATAAATATTTT
>CAZMCX010000005.1:2391-21738 GCA_964565125.1 uncultured archaeon | reverse complement strand
TAAGAAAAGGCTAGGTAAGAAGTCAGTTTGTTCACAAACTGCTTCAGACCCCGAAACATTTTAGAAGAAGCCAAATTGTTATCACAATTTGCTTTGGCCACTGAAACTTTTTGCATAGCAAAAAGCTTTCTTTGCCCAAAAGCAAAATGGCTTCCTGGTTGCCAGCCTTGTCTAAAATTATTTTTTAGATTTTATGGCTTTTGTCGTTTTTTCTTTTTTACTTACTGGCTTTGTAACTTTTTTGGTTTTTAACTTTTGTATCGGCTTACAAAACTCCACTGTGGAGCTATCTTCAAGTTCAATCTTTGAAAGCTTCTTTTTGTCCGCTTCAATATTATATTTTATGTTTGTTATTTCTTCTTTATAGTCTTTAACTAGGCGGTTATATTCTCCATCAGTTATTAAATTTTTTGTATAGAACGACATAGTCCTTGAAAGCTTATTCTGCAAATATCTTAACTGGCTTTCTAGGTATGCCAAATCTTCCAAATTATCTACAACTGCCTTTCTTCTTTTTTCTAAGTAAATTAGTTTTTTATTATAGTCTTTTCTTAACAGAATATACTCACTATCTTCTACTCTGCCCGTAAGATACTTTTTGTCTAAATCAAGCAAATAGTTCTTTATAACAGTTATCTCTTTATTTACATCTTTGAAGACTTTATTTTCGGTCTTGTCTTTTATCTTTGCAATAAAGTAGATCACTATTATTGAAAGTATAAATAACGCAACAATGATTATTACTATGTACAAAAACCCAAAATTAAAGCTTGCTTTTGTTGTAACTGTTCCTTTGTTTTCCTGATTCTCTGCGGTAACAATAACTTTTTCTAATGTTGCCCGATTGTCGTAAAAATTACTTGATGCGGAATAAAGATTGTCTGCTAAATAAAGCAACTCTAAAGAACTTGCAAGACTGTTTAAGGCATAGACTATGTTGTTTTGGCTTTTGTAGAACTTTGCCTCGTTTAAGAAATATTTGGAATGATTAAGATAAAGTTCTGACCAAACATATTGTATATTAGAATCTTTCATATTGTTTTCTAAGGTTTGGATTTTTTCTATAACTATTGGCTCTAGTTCAGAATAGCTTTTGTTTTCCATTAATATGTTTGCATTTACTATGCCCAACACTGTTGCAGATTCATAGAGAGAGGTAAGGTACCAGCCTTTGTTATATGACTCTTTTGCACCAAAGATTTTTCTTTCTAACTCTTGTAACTTTTTTGGTTCCAATTTGTTTATTGCTTCCTCTGATTTTCCTATTTCTTGTAAAGTTGTATATGCGGAATCAGCATAATCTTTTACTGAAACATAGGTATTATTGCTGTCAATGTTATCCAAAAATCCTGCCGCAACCATAACCCATTCTTTTGCATATTCATATTTTTCTAATTTGTCCAGTGCAACAGTTTTTACCTGGTTGTTGATTACTACTGATACTGCATCTAACTGAGACACATAATACTTTGCCCACAAGTAACGCTCTTGGGCAGCAACAAACCATTCAAAGCCGTCATATGGTAAGTAACTAAGCTTCTTTTCTAAAATATTCAAATTGTCTTTAAGTAGACTAACATTTTCGTTAAAGGTTGTTGAGTTTATAGTTAAAAGAGTAGGATTATAACAAACATCTATAACCAAATTAGCATTAATGTTAGATAGAAAGAAATAATTGGCTGCAGAATACAGATAGTTTCCATCTTTTGCTGAAAGTCCTTCATCGTAAAGTTTTTCAGAATATACAATAAGCTCAAGCATTGTGTTTGTAACATCTTGATCTAGCAGGGTGTTGTTAAGTATTGTTTTGGCATTATCTATGTTTGTTTTTAGAGTTAAAGCATAGGAATTAACAAATTCTGCAAACCCAACCATGTTTTCTTGGTATTGAGTCGGGGGTGGATTATAAATTACAATTTCTTTAGCATCATTTAGATCTATGTTAATGTCTTCAAATGGGGTTTCTAAGTAACCAAAGGCTTCGTCTAAAGTATCAACACCAATAACTTTTATTCCATATTTTTCATAAGCGTAGGTAGTAAGATTTACTTTTTTTACTCCATCATCTTTTACTACTACATCCAAATTTGAGGCCGGAACAAAGAATAATTTGACACCTTTTTCATAGGCAACCCTGGTTTTTTCTAAGACTCCGCCTACTGCTCCAATTAGGCCTTGTGATGAAATTGTGCCTGTTGCCGAAACATAATCTTGTATTTCTTTTCCTTGAAGCATACTTACTGTTAAAAGCCCCATTGGCAGGCCAGCACTTGGGCCATCCACAATTTTTGCATTACTAACAATATCATATTTATAATCAAAGTTATCAACAAAATCAACATAATTTTTTGAGAGTTGGACTACAGTTTTCTCAGTATTTTGGGTGCTAATTCCTATAAGAGAAGTAATTTTAGACCAAATTTGGCCAGTTCCGCTGACTAAGCTTAGAGTTAGGCTTGCAGAAATACCTTGGTCGTCATCGCTAACTGCAAATAAATTTATACTTCCGGTTGTTATTGGTTCAGCACAAACTACTGATACAAACAATAAAGATATTAAACAGAAAATAAATAATTTGTTCATTTTTTCACACTCCCTCGCCCTGTAGCTTCTTTATAAAGAGTAAAGAGTTTTGTGTTGCCCTTAACTTCAAAAATTCCAAGCCTTGCGCCCGCATCAAGCCAAGCATGGGCATAAGAAAAGGATGCCAAAGCAATGTCATGATTCCCAATTTTTAATTGATATTCGCCATCGGAAATGTAATTCTTTGCCATATTCTGGAAGTCTTCAGCAACCTTATACAAAGACCCTGTTTTTGCAACAGATATTTTTACAAGTTTTAAGGCTTTTTTAGAAAGCGCCAGATACTTTTTACACCGAAGAATGAGCTCATTATCCATCAACAACACCTAGTTCACCTACCAACTTTATATATTAAATATAAATCTAAAATATATAAAGATAACGCAAATATCACTTCTAAGTCAACTACTAATTAATAAAAAAGACAGATTTAAATACCTTTTACATATTTATAAAATAACATATTAACACCGCGCCTATATTTCACTATTGGCCCATAAAATTTAAAACCGGGGAATAATTTGTGTATTATCGGTTTTAAATGGTAAGTAATGTAAACTACTATTTCCTTACAATTCCACAATTTGGCATACTGCATTATTGTTGGCCATACATAATTTTTGAATATTCCTTGTTGGGGCGTAGTGATGTGTATTCTTTGAATTTTCAACGAATCTGCTTTTTCTTTATTCTTTCCAAAATGAAAATATCCTATAATTTTCTTGTCTTTTTCTATAATTTTTACTAAATCTGTTGGTCTTTGTGATAATTCAATAAATCTTTTTGCAGAGTTGACCTCAATAAATAGTTTTTTTTGATCTTTTGTAAGGTAAGAAAAAAATCGTTCTAAATCTGATTTAAACATATCTTCTAAAAAAATAGAATCCTCTAATTTAAAATCCCGTATTATAATATTATCTTTATTCTTTTCTGCCACTCATAGTTATTTAGTAAACATATATTTTTAATACAGCCCTTTCATTACTTTGTCGACCGCATGCCCAAGCAAAAATATAATATTGTTTTATATAAACAAGATATATATTTTTTATAGTAAGATTTAGTTAAAAAAAAGAGTGTGAAAAAGATGAACTATATTGGGAAGACAGTTGAGATTGATTTTAAGAATGCTTTAAAAGAAGATAAAATTGGGGGACTTATACTGCCATCTTCAACTGAAAGAGTTTACATAATAAAACAAAAAAGCGGATACAATGTGGGGATTTTAAAAGAGAATATTATTTCAATAAAAGAGGCAAAAGAAAAGATCAAGCAGGTAGAAATAGTTAAAGAAAAGATAATAAAACAAGATAACAATAAGAAAAAAATTTTGATCTGTAATATTGGTGGAACTATAGCATCAAAAATTGATTACACTACTGGTGCAGTAAGCGCAAAATTCTCTGCAGAAGATTTACTGAATTTAATCCCAGAATTAAAAGAATTAGCAAATATTGAAACCTATACTTATGGGCAGATCATGAGCGAAGATCTAAAGAACAAAAACTGGGGAGAAATTGCTAACCTAGTTTATTCTAAATACAAAGACTACGATGGAATTATCTTAACACATGGAACAGATGTATTACATTATACTTCTGCGGTTCTGAGTTACTTGTTAGATGGAATTATAATCCCGGTAGTAATTGTAGGGTCCCAGAGGTCAAGCGATAGACCATCAGCAGACACAACTTATAATTTATTGGGGGCTGTTAAGTTCATAATTGAAAGCAAAAAGGGAGGGGTGTTTGTTTCAATGCATTCTTCATCTGGTGATACTGAAATAGATATAATTGCAGGTACAAAAGCAAGAAAGTTACATAGCTCAAGAAGAGATGCTTTTAAATCAATAAATCTAGAGCCGATTGCTAAAGTTGTATTTGATTTAAGAGATATTTCGAAGGCAAAAGTTAAATTTTCGGATTCCTACAAACTGCTTTCTTCTGGAGAATTAGAGAAACCGGGTAAGCTTAGTGACCAAGTTTATTTACTAAAGTTTTTCCCGGGGCAGGACCCCAAGATCATTGATTACCTGGGGAAAGAAGGTTACAAAATAATTATTTTGGAAGGTACTGGTTTAGGACATGTATCTAGAGATTTTATTCCACAAATAAAAAAGACAAAAAGTGTGCTGTTTTTTATGACAACTCAGACAATTTATGGCAGAGTGAATCAAAATGTTTATTCTAGGTTAAGAGAAATCAAAGACGCGGGAGTTATCGGGCTAGAAGACATGATTGCTGAAACCGCACTAATGAAAGCAAAGTGTGTTCTCGGAAAATACTCAAAAAAAGAAGATATAATCAGAGAGATGATTACTCCCAAAGCATTGGATATGGGCTCCAGAACTGAATAAAGCCAAACAGGTGAATACTTTGCTAGACAAAAAAACAGTTCAAGTGCTTAAAGAAATAGAGAAAAAAGGGGAACGATTTTACATTCAAAGCAAAGGAAAAAAAGAGGTAATAAAACTTTGGAGAATTTCTTTTGAAAAGGGGCTTCTTTTACATAATCTTATTATTCAATCAAAGCCAAAAAGGATATTAGAACTTGGCACTTCTATTGGCTATAGTACTCTTTTTTTAGCCGATGCTGCAAAGAAAGTGGGGGGCTTTGTTGAGTCTATAGAGGTTATGAACGAAAAATGTAGTATAGCAAGATCTAATTTAGATAAGGCCGGATTATCAAAGTATTGTAAAATAACTAATGCCAATATCCTTAATGCAATAAAACCTTACAAAGAAAAAATAGACTTCCTATTTATGGATGCAAACAAAAGCCAATATGTCTTATACTACAAGGGTTTTAATAAGAATCTAAATCGCGGTGCGATCTTATTTGCAGATAACATACTAAAAGAGACAACAGATGGGTTTAAGGACATAATACGGGAAGATCTCGGCAAGAATATAGTAGAATATGAAATTAATTACAAAGATGATTATTTACTTGCAAAAAAACTATAAAAACAAGTGGGGAAGGGGGCCTGTTACTCTTACCTTAAGATAAAAACAAGCAAAAGAAAGGACAAATAAAACCAACGCAAAGAAAATCTGGACGGATTTTGACATCCTATAATACCATTACCTCATACTGCTTGTTGCTATTGATTTCTGAAACTACTGCTAAGAGGTCTGAATACTTTGCTACATAACCCCGATTTATCAGAATTTTTTTGCAGTTTAGAGTTTTTGTTATTGCTTCTAGGATTGTTTTCTGCAGAAGATTGTTGTCTTCTATTTGAGTTAAAATGTATTTCGGAATTATGTGCCCTATACTTGCTTTGCTCCTTTCTTCTATCTTTCTTATTTCTTCAAAATCAAAATAGTGTGAACCGCCAATCAGAATCGCCCCGGGCTTATTCTGTAATTCTATTTCCTTGGTAAATAGGGGCTTTATCCACGAAATATATGCTTTAAGTAAAGTCGGATTAGCCCAACTTGCTTCATCAGGCCCTACCTCGATGTATAAATGTGGTCTTAAAAAAAGTGGACCATGGTGTGTAACTTCCACGAAATGTTTTATTTCTTTAGTATCTGCCCACAAAAAAAGATCTTTAAGTTCTGGTAGTGCAAGGGATAAGGTGTTATCTTTGCCACCAAAATCTGCTTTTAAGTAACAGCCAGTAAAGTGAATTGTAAAATAACTAGGTCCAGCCTTTGATTTGTGCTTAGAAATAAAAAAGTAAACTGATTTTTCTTGATTTAAGATTTCATATTTAGAAGAGTCTAAATTTAGATGCATTTTGTCAAAATAAATGAAGTTTGTGTAATCATTAAAAGAAAATAATGAATATTCTGTATTCTTTTCAACCAATTTTAACTTGGTATTGAGTTCATTTTTTAACTCACTAAATACATTATTACTAAAGCAGTCTTCTTTAGAAAAAATGAAAAACTTTTTAAGCATAAACTATTTTATATGATAAGAATATATATTACATTACTGTGTATATTATAGAGTTACAAAGTGAAGGGTGATATTAATGTTAGCAATAAAAAGTGTTTTGATACCATTTAATATAAAATTAGGAACAAAAAAACCACAAGAACTGAAACTTATTTTAGAAAATAAAGATGAAGAGAAAAAGCTTTTGACTTTGGCCTTTATGGTTGCTAAGGATTTGGCTGTTGAAAGCACGGGGATGAACAACAAACTAGAACGGCCTATAGGGGAAATGGCCCCGGGTGAATCAAAAACATTTTATTTTCAAATTTTTACTAAGCCAACTACTACTGCAAAAGACTACCCCGCAAGACTAATAATTTACGAACACTATGGGGATTATAAGTTCGTGCAGAAAGAGTACAAAAAGGATATGGTAATTAGAGTCATTAAATGAAACTACTCTTAATCCAACACCACTAATTTTGTGGTTTTTTATACATAACCCCCCCAAACAAGCCATTTTTTAGTTTTATGGTTCTTTTTCTGTATGCTTTGTATTCCCGCACACATTTCTTTCGTAGATTATCGGCATAAGGTACATTATGCCGATTTACGTATTTTCTGCCCGCATTTTACCGCAAAAGGTATTTGTTATGTAGACTTTAGTAATGAATATTAATATTGGTGACGATTTTTTATAAGTGATTACATGACTGTACCTAAGAGACCTACTGAAAGAAGAGTTGCTCAAAAAGGAGAATGAGGAACACCCTTATTTGAATTTGCAAAAAATAAGGCCGAACAAAAAAGAATAGAAAAAGCAAGAAAACTTGCTGAAAGGTTAGAAAGACAAAGAGCGCTTGCAGGAAGACTAACAAAAAGGGACCTTTTCAATAGGAAAAAGGAATATGTATCAAAATTAATACACTTTTTATGGTTTAATTCTGCCTCAGCTCTTGAACGACGTGATGCTGAGTTTCAACGCGATTTTAGGGATGCTAAAGAAGCCCAAGATAAAGCTTTGGGGTCTATACCCAAAGCAGAACGTTACCATGCAAACCAGTTACGTGATCTTTTTACTGATCGTGTTTTTACTGGGATATTTAGCAGATTAAATGTAAAATCAAAAGGATTATCAGAAGTTGTTTTACTAAAAAAGGCGCTTGCAACATATGTAAAATTCGAAGAAGAAAGAAAAAGGTATGGATATGAAGAAATTCGTCTAAGAGTTACAGGAATATATAACTGGTTATCTCAAAAGTAATATTTCAGTGGTTATGTATATATTTATGGGTTTAAGCCGATTTTGGAAAACTTAATATACTATAAATATCTCTATAATACATGGATTCTTATAATTCTTTAGAAATAGAACATTACAAAAATCATCTAAACATTTCCGGATACAGCAATAAAACGCAGAGTCAGTACCTTCTATACCTTAACGACTTCTTGAAATTCATAAACAAAGACCTTAATTTAGTGACAACCGAGGATATTACTTCTTATTTATCACACAAAAAAGATGCAGGAATAAGAAATACCTCTCTTAATGCAATCCATGCTAGTTTAAAGTATTACTTTAGTGGCTACAAAAAACAAAACCTTATGGCAGACATCAAAACCCCGAAAAAAGAACAATACCTGCCAACAGTATTAACAAAAGAAGAAGTAAAAAAGCTTTTTAGGGTTATTTCTGACAAAAAAGATAAGCTCATAGTTGAACTTCTTTATAGCTCAGGCCTAAGAGTTTCAGAACTATGTAACCTAAAGAAAAACGCAATAGATTTTAATGAAGCAATCATTAGAATTACAGGTGGCAAAGGCAATAAAGATCGAATTGTAATAGTATCAAAAAGATGGCTTGTAGAATATCAGGCATTTGCAAACAAATTTTTCAAGAAAGTGAACTCAGAATATGTTTTCTGCAAAAAAAATGGCACAAATTATAGTTCTGACACAATCCAAAAGATGATAAAAAATTATGCAGACAACGCAAAGATTAATACAAAAGTAACGCCTCATACTTTAAGGCATTCTTTTGCAACACATTTACTAGATGCTGGGGAAAATATTAGAAAAATTCAGGAACTTTTGGGGCATTCTAATTTGTCTACAACTCAAATCTATACAAAGGTTACAACAGACGAGCTCAAAAAAGTAAAAAGTCCATTAGACAACCTGAAATAAAGGTGATACCAATGACAGAAGAAAAGAAAATGCAAGAATACAAAAATGTAGATGAAATTATCCCCCTTATAGCACCTGGAACCCCCTTGAGGGCAGGATTAGATGAAATTTTAAAGGGAGATGCCGGGGCATTAATTGTTGTGGGCAGAAACCTCATATTAGAATGTATAATTAGGGGCGGATTCCGTTTAGATGTCCCATTAACTTCAAATAATTTATTCGAGCTTTCAAAGATGGATGGAGCAATTATAATAAGCAATGATTTAAAACAAATAATCTATGCAAATGCCCACTTAATGCCAGACAAAGATATTTCCTCAAAACAGACTGGAATCAGGCATAGATCTGCAGAGCAGACTGCAATACAAACAAACTTACCAGTAGTTGCTATTTCAAAAAGGAGAAAAAACATTACCTTATTTTTTAAAGATCAGGAATTTTTACTAAAACCAGTACAATTTGTTTTAGCTAGTGTTGACCAAGATTTAAGAAGTCTTTACAATACAAGAACCCAGATCGAAGTCGCTCTAAATGAATTAACTTATTATGAATTTACAAACAATGTAAGTCTTACTGATGTTACAAATATAATCCAAAAAATAATTGGAACTTTGGTTCAAAAACGGAATGCGGAAAAAGCCATTACTGAGCTTGGTAAAGACGGAAAAGATAGAAAGGACATGCTTTCAGAATATACAGATGGTCTTGATAGAGAACTTGAACTTATCATCTACGATTACTGTCATAAAGAAAAAAGAGATATTACCTTTGGAGAGATGACTCAAAGCTTAGTAAATCTTGTAGAAGTGCCGTCCAAAGAGGAACTCTTGACTTTGTTGGGTTATAATGAAACAGAAAAGAACGAGATAATTTCACCAAGAGGATACAGGGCGTTGTCAAAGATTCCAAAGTTATCTTCCACAATTATCGAAAAGGTTGTTGAAACTAGAGACAACCTATTTGAGATCATGATTACTAAGCCAGAAGATTTGGCTTCAGAAGCAGCAATACCTGTTAAAATTACAAAAATGATAATTGATAGATTAAATAGGTTAAATGAAATAGCCCTAAACAGAATTTATAATAAGTATTAAATACAAATAAATCATATAAAATAGGAGAGAACATGGATACTATTATTGTAGATACACTTTTGCAATTAAGTGCAGTTGTAGTTTTGGCTGCCTCTCTTGCATATCTGTCCTACAAGATAAAACAACCGATGATTCTTGCTTTTGTTTTAGTTGGTTTTCTTTTGGGGCCAGCAGTTTTTGACTTAATTACAAACCATTCAACAATAGTTGCATTATCTGAAATCGGTATTGCCCTTTTAATCTATACTGTTGGCGCAGAGTTAGATTTTAAAAAATTAAAAGCAATAAAAAGCAACATAATTATTATTGGAATTATCCAAATAGCAATAAGTTTCTTGGGTGCCTTTTTGCTTTCAAAAACAATGGGTCTTGAACTTCTTCCATCCCTAATAATTGGGGCTATTCTCTGTATTAGCAGTACAGAGTTAGTAATGAAATGTTTATCTGATTTGAAAATGACTTCGAGCCTAAAAGGCAGGATCCTTCTTGGAATTTTATTATTACAAGATGCAATAATAATTGTCTTTCTTCCAATTCTTACAACAAGTACAGGCCAGTTTTCTTTTGCAATAATCTGCGAGCTTATCTACAAGCTTGCAATAATAATTGCTGTAGCATTAGTAATTAACTTTTTAGTGTTCAGAACAGTAATAAAAAAATCAGCCACAAACGAAGACCTATTATTTTTAGTAATTCTCGCATCTTGTTTTGGATTCATTTTATTATCCACGGTCTTAAATTTCTCTATGATAATTGCTGCATTTATTGGGGGTTTAATCTTAGCAAACTATCCATACCAATTAGAAATCATGAACAGAATCAAGGAAATTAGGATGTTTTTCGGTATGTTTTTTTTTATTTTATTAGGAATGCAGATAACTGGCTTGGGAAATATAAATTGGGTATTAATAGTAATTCTTCTTATTGTAACTTTGCTAATAAAACCAATTTCAACATATCTTGCAGCCCTATTTTTCAAATATGATACAGGCACATCCTTCTTTGTAAGCACATCTTTATTCCAACAAAACATTTTTGGCCTAGTTTTAGTACAGGCTGCAACAGTGCAAGGGATATTTAATACCTCAATTAGTAATACCTTGATTCTTTTTATTGCTTTAACCATGATTTTAACTCCTTATGTTATTAATTACAACAAGCAAATTTACGAGATTTCAAATAAGGTTTTATTTATAGACAAGATTTCAAAAGCAATTAGAAAAGTGTTCAAGATCAAATCAACTTTTATTGACCAAGAAAAAAAATTAGATTTCAAAGACCACATAGTAATTTTTGGTGTAGGCAGAATGGGAACAAACATTGCTAATTCTCTGTTGGCCAGTAGAATAGTAGACAAAAATAAGTTAGTAATAGTAGATAGTGATCCGGAGCCTATTCTGCAATACATAGATTTAGGAGTTTATGCAATATGCGGCCATGCAGACAATAAAGAAATCCTAAAAAATCTTGACTTAGACAAAGCAAAACTAATAATTACAACAATACCACAACTTGAAATAAACAAAGAAATATTAAAACAAATTAATCCTAAAAAAGTGAAGCTATTAGTTCGAGCACATTTCCTAAAAGATGCCTCCGAATACTATAATCTCGGTGCAAAATTTGTAGTGATACCCAGTATATTAGCTTCAAATCAGATCATAAAAGAAGTTTATAATATCCTTCAAAACAAAGAAAGCAATATTTTAAATGATTTGTATAAAGAATATTTAGATAATAAAGTTTTAAGAGGCAATTGCGATGAATAAAGAAAGCTTGCAGAAGCAATTTGTAAAGGATTTGAATACTTATCTATCAAAAAATAAGGATGTTATTAATGCAGTTAAGGCTTTGGAGGTGCTTAACTACCTTACAATCCAGTCCAACTCTATCTTTGATTATGTATACAAATGGCATAGTTTAGAATACCCAGAACTTTATGGTTCTTGTAGCAAAGACAATTCAAAATACATTAAAGCAGTCTTGGAATCAAATAAAAAAGACTCAATAATTTCTGGCTCTCTAGGTCCTGATGCAATTGAATCTATTAAATCATTATGTAACTTGTTCCTAGACTTCGAAAAGAATTCCAAAAAGCTAAGGACAATTATTGAAAAAAGTGCAAAGACAGCATATCCAAACATAAGTACTTTATTGGGGCCAATATTGGCCACAAAATTTATTTCACAAGTTGGTTCACTTGAAAGGCTTTCAAAGATGCCTTCGTCATCACTCCAACTTATTGGTGCAGAAAGCGCACTATTTAAACATCTAAAATTCGGCAAAAAGTGCCCCAAATATGGATTTTTGTACCTACATCCAATAATGCAAGGTCTGAGTAACAAACAAAAAGGAAAGCTTTCAAGATATTTTGCGGGAAGAATAGAACTTGCAGTTAGAGCTGACATGTACACAAAAAACGATATAAGCGAAAGTCTACTTAAAGATCTTGAAAAAAAGAAAGTAGAAATAAAGAACTCTAAGTGATTTAATATGATTCAGAATATAAAAAACAGAATTTATACAGAAACAAAGGACAATTACAATCATTATGGAGAAAAAGTAATTAAACAAAGAGATTTATACTTAAGGGAATGGAGCCCAAATAACTCTAAAATCGCCGCAGCAATGAAAAAAGGTTTTAATCTTAAACTAAAAGACAATTCTAATGTTCTATATGTGGGCTGTTCATCTGGAACCACCCTAAGCCACATTGCAGATCTAGTTACAAAAGGAGATATAGTTGCTAATGATGTTTCTATGGAAAGTATGGTTGGCCTTCTAAGTCTACTAAAGATAAAGAAGAATATAATTCCAATTCTTTCAGACTTTAGGGTTTTACCCGAAAACACAGGGCTAAACAAAGAAAAGTTTGATTTTGTTTTTCAGGATGTATCTCAAAAAGACCAAGCGGATGTGTTTATAGAACTAGTAAAAAAATTCTTGAACAAGGGCGGGCAAGCAGCAATAAGCCTAAAGACAAGGAGTATAGATTCTTCAAAGAGCCCAAAACAAGTTCTTGTAAAAGAGTCAGAGAAGATCAGAAAGGCAGGTTTAAAGATTCTGAAGACAATTGATTTAGAACCCTTTGAAAAAGAACATTACTTTTTAGAAATTTCCTTTTAATAGTATATCAAAAGTCCTTTAACCATGTAAGTCCTATTTCCTTGTTTTTAAGATTATAAAATAAAATCCCAAAGAAATAAATATTGCTATTGCATCAAGAATTCCAAAGATATCGCTTTCTTGGAATTGCATTAAAAGGTGCAGATGAAATCCCCCTGAATAAAATGGGTATAATAATGTTAAGTAGTATCTTCCGCCGCCAAGAATGTAATCTAAAAGCAAATGTAACAAGGATCCGATCACAATTATAAATCCATACTTCCCATATTCCTTATTTTTTAGAAATACAACCAAAGAAATTACCAGTAAACACAGCACAAATCCAATTGTATGAAAAAAATACCCGTGTGCAAAAAATGAATCTGACCCCAAAATAAATTGCAATGCAAAGTCTAGATCCATCACAAGCCCAGAAAGCCCAGCAAATACAAGCCAGTATTTCCCCAAATATTTCCTAATTGGATAAAAAGCCCCAATGTTAAATAGTACATGTACTGCTGGAAATGGCATAAAAGATCACAATTTAAAGTATTAAGAATATAATCATTTAAAATATTATATCTATTTGATATATAAGAGGTGGTATAATGTACATCACAAAAGTTCTACAAGAGCATAAAGAAGGAAAAGAAGTCGAAATTAAAGGTTGGGTTCACAGAATAAGGAAGCTGAAAGACAAGGTCTTTGCAGTAGTTCGTGACACAGATGATATAATCCAAGTTGTTTTTAGCAATAATACCCCCTCATTTAATGATGCTGAAAAGCTTAAAATGGAATCCTCTTTAATAGTTAAAGGAAAGCTTGTGAAAAGCGAGAAAGCCCCAAACGGCTATGAAATCCAGGCAACCAAACTTGAAGTTGTGGATATTGGAGAGGATTTCCCAATCCAAAAGGATTTTTCTACAGAATTCTTGGCGGATAATAGGCATTTATGGCTAAGGAGTAGAAAGATGAATGCGATTCTAAAAATTAGAAGTACGGTAACCGGAGCAATTCATGATTATTTTCGGCGCGAAGGTTTTAACGAATTCCAAAGCCCGATATTCCAGTCAACACAATGCGAGGGCGGAAGCGAACTTTTTGAAGTTAAATATTTTGACAAAAAAATGTACCTAACTCAAACTTGGCAACTTCCCGCAGAAGCAGGGGTATTTTCTATGGAAAAAATTTATACTGTATCTCCAACATTTAGGGCTGAAAAGTCTATAACTTCTCGACATCTAACTGAGTTCTGGATGATCGAAGCAGAAATGGCTTGGATGAAGTTTGAAGATATGCTAGAGATTGGAGAGGGTTTGATTAAAGCTTGTGTAAAAGCAGTTCTTGATAAAAACAGAAAAGAACTTGAAGTTCTTGGCAGAGACCCCAAAAAGCTTGAGCCAACAGTAAAGAAAAAGTTCCCAAGAATCACTTACACAGAAGCACTAAAGATCCTGAAAGACAAATGTAAAATGGATGTTGAATGGGGCAAAGACTTAAGGACTGTAGAAGAAGAAAAATTAATGGGTTTGTATGATGTCCCAGTTATAGTAACCCACTATCCAAAGAAAGTAAAGGCATTCTATATGAAAGAGGATGACAAAAACAAAGATGTTGTTTTGGGATCAGACTTCTTAGCTCCAGAAGGAATTGGAGAGATTGTTGGAGGATCTGAGAGAGAATCCAATATAGATTCTATTAAGAAAAGACTAAGAGAAATGGGCGAAGATCCAAAGAACTATGGATTCTACCTAGATACAAGAAAGTATGGAAGTGTTCCTCACTCTGGATTTGGAATGGGCTTAGAAAGAGTAGTAAGATGGATTTGCGGGTTAGAAAATATCAAGGATGCAATCGCATTCCCAAGAACTCCAAATAGATTTTATCCATAACGAAGGAATTAAAGATGAAGAAATTACATATTGCAATGGTTGTTGATTCTTATGACTCCAATGGTGGGGGGCTTAGTTTCTACAAAGAGGTTCACTGAATCTCTTAGAAAACATGGACATAAAGTTACAGTCATAAGTACTGGAAAAAGCGACAAAAATAAAGTTGTTCTAAAGTCTTTTTATGTCCCCTTTGCAAAAAAATAATGAAAGATATGGATGTTGCATTTGCAGTTCCAGATGAACAAAAAATCAAGGATGTATTAAAAGGCGTAGATGTTGTTCATGTTCAGTTACCATTCTATTTGGGTATAAAAACAATTACGTATGCAAGAGAATTAGGGAAGCCAGTAGTGGCAAGTTTCCATGCGCAGGCAGAAAACATTACAAAAAATATTGGAGTAAGTTCTAAAAGAGTAATCAACATTATTTACAAATTTTTCATAAAAAACTTTTACAATAGAGCAGATCTAGTTATCTGCCCAAGCAAATTTGCACAAACAGAGCTCAAATTTTTTGGGTTAAAAACAAAAAATAAAATACTTTCAAATGGGCATATTCCGGATTATTATCCTCAAAAAGTTAAGAAAAAATATCCAAATAAGTTTGTAATCCTTTGTGTTGGAAGGCTTTCAGCAGAAAAAAATCAGAAAATGATTATTGAAGGAATCTCAAAGTCCAAATACAAAAAAGAAATACAATTATTAATCAAAGGTTATGGGCCTATGAAAAAAGAACTGCTTGTGGAATCCCACCCCTGATTTATGATTATCCAAAAAGTGCAAGTAGCCAGTTTGCAATAGATAACAAAAGTTTATTTAAGACTGTTGATGATCTTGCCCAAAAAATTGACTATTGGTATGAGCACCCACACGAATTACAAAAAGCCAAGGACAAATATCTTGAACTCTCAAAAAAATACACTATTGAAGAATCTACTAAGAAATTGGTAAACTATTACTTGGAAGCAATAGAATCTAATAAAAAACATCCAAAGAAAATAGAAAAAAAGAACGGAAAGTCTTGGTTTAGATTCCTAAAACTATTTGTAAAGATCAAGAAAATCCCAATTCCCTTCAGACGAAAGAAAAATAAATAAAAAAAGATATAAATATATATCTTATAATTCTTATATACATTAATGGGGGTGATTTAGTTGTTTAGTACAAAAAATATTTTTATTGTTATGTTTGCATTAGTTTTAATTGCGACATTCAGTTTCTCTGGAACTTTGCTTACAGAAAAAACTAATATCCAAAGCAAAGAAAGGACTTACTTAGTATATTTGCCGGATAATTATGTTGCAACAAAAACATATCCTTTGGTATTTATGTTCCATGGAATGGGGAGCGATGCCACTTTTGCATCAAGCGACTATTATGGAATTACACAACTAGCAAACCAGAAAGGATTTATTGCAGTTTTCCCTAATTCCTTGAAAGATTTACCACCCAAGAACTTTTCATTTTTATGGATTAAGATTCCTGAATATGATGTTGCTGGTTTTCCGGGGGCAGAGAAATATATAAGATGGGATATAGGGCACATCCAGGCTTCAAACAAATGTGCTTCTCAAGACATAGACTTTATTAAAGCAATGTTAACATCTGTAAGTTCTAAATACAAAATTTCGGCAGACCATGTTTACTTCATTGGTCACTCATACGGAGCTTTGTTTAGCTACTATGCTTCAATGTGTTTGCCTGATAAAGTTACTGCATTTGCAGAACACTCAGGAGGATTAGTAAATTACTATAACATGTTTTACTTCCCAATAGCAGCGACTAATGCAAAGACAAATGCTGCATTAAAAGTTCCTGGCCTTCTAATACACTCTACAGATGACCCTGTAGTTCCATACTCTTGGGATCAAACATTACAATCAGAGTTGACCGCTAAAGGTCACCCTAATCAATTGATTACATTAACTGGAATGGGTCACAACTGGGATAAAACAAAGGATGAAGCAATTTGGACATTCTTTATTAATAATTCAACACCCCTTCCACAGCAAGTTACTTGTTCTACAAACCTAGAATGTGGAACTAATACTGATTCAGCAAATTATTGTTCAACTAATGCACTAAAGAAAGATACTTTAGTAAATACTTGTGTTAACCCGGGAACTGCTACTTCTTATTGTAAGAAAGAAACAGTTACTAATTTGGTACAACAATGCTCATCTAGTCAATTATGTGAAGATTTGCAATGTAAAGACATTGCTTGTTTTGCCAATAATGACTGTGGAGCAGATACATTTGTTGGAGAAAATTATTGTCAAAATAATGATGTTTACAAGAAAAAACAGATATTTTCCTGTAATGATGCGGGAAAATGGACTTCTTCATGCTCAAACAATCTAGCTGACACTTTAGTAGAAGATTGTGAATATGGCTGTGAAGCCGGAGCTTGTGTAACTCCAAAATGTTTTTCAAATACTGATTGTGGAACTGAAAGCTGGGTATCAGGTAACTTTTGCTCGGAAAATAATGTTCTAAAAACAAAAAAAGTTCCTACTTGTGAAAATCCTGGAACTCTACTAGCAAATTGTGTTACAAAAACAGAAAACATTTTACAAGAAGCTTGTTCAAACTCTTGTTATAATGGATCCTGCTTTGTTCCTTCTTGCTCTTTAGATACTGATTGTGGATCACCTTCGGAAAGCGGGAATTATTGTAAAGCAGATAGCATCTATAAAGAAATTACATCTTTTAGTTGCTTAAACGGCGGCTTATTTAATTCCAATTGTTTAAGTAATACTCAAGAGATATTAGTAGAAACTTGTGAATTCGGCTGTGAAAACTCAGCATGTATTATAAAAACAAATTCATCATGGGATGCTAAGTTCTTGGCCAGTTTACTAAACTACAGCGGAGTTATTTGGGAAAATAATGGTAAATGGTCTGTAAGCTTTGATTATGGATCAAACGGAATAATAAACCAAGACTTCTTTGATTATCCGGAATATAATATTCTTTCAATAGATATTGAACAAAAAATTCCATCTTTATGGTGGGGCTTATGGACGCATCCAAATGGAAGCTTGGGGCTATATAGACAAAATGCTTATGGTGGAAACAAGCTTATTAAATCTCTTTGGTCAACAACTAATAGATACCCTGTTTATATGTCTCTACTTGGGAGCAATCCTTTGATATTATACCAGAACATAAACAACAAAGCAATAATAATAAAATTCAACAATAAAGCAAATAATATCGGAAGCAAAGTAATTGCTTTGCCAAACGCATCTTGGAAGCTTTTAAGATTAGCAACAAACCACACAGACAAAATTGCTATTTTGCTAACTAATGAATCTTCCTTAAAAGTGTGGGAATTGAATTCAAGCTTAGTAAAAACAAATGAATACGAATTCTCAATTCCAGAAGGATATTCTATTGCAGATTTAGAAATAGACAATGTTCTATTTAATGGAACAGATGCACTAATCTTAAATGTTTCAAGCGGAAATCAATACAATATTCCTACAAATGGATTAGATGCTTTAGATCTTGAAATAAGAGCTGATGGTAAGCTTTCCATACTTACTTCAAACTCTTATGGAGAAGCACAAGTTCTAACAGTAAGTAATGGATTAGTAGAAAGTACTGCTAATTACACAGCCCCCAATTAGAGCCTTTTAAAAAAAGCCTCGGGAAAATAAGGGTGCACAAGGCACCCAGTGGGCTCTTCTTTTTTCTTTTTTTCTAGTAGGAAAATGGATCTGAATTAGTCAGATAAAAAGAGGTAATACTTAAAGACAAATCAAACCAACACGGAGAGCCACAGGATATGCTTTGACATCTATTTCTTGTTCAGTCCCCACCAAAGAATACCTTTCCAAGTCTTGGATCTTTCAGTAGGTCTTTACTCTTTCCAAACAACTTTACTTCTCCGCCTTCTAATACAACTGTCTTGTCTGTGGATTCCATTGCTTTCTTTGCGTTCTGCTCAACTATCAGAACCAGAACCCCAGACTTAGCAATCTCTTTTATTTTTGCAAAGGTTTCCTTAATTAGCTTGGGGCTTAGTCCCAAAGATGGTTCATCTAAAAGTAGTACCTTGGGGTCTAGCATCATTGCTCTCCCTATTGCAAGCATTTGTTGCTGACCACCACTTAAAGCATACGACAGTTTTTTTCTAAACTTTTGTAATTCTGGGAAGAATTTGTAAACCTTTTCCAAGTTCTGCTTCAAAACAGTTTTGTCTCTCAAATAATAATTTCCAATAAGCAGATTTTCTTCCACTGTCATTTCTGCAAAGTTTATTCTTCCTTGCGGAACATAAGAGATTCCTTCAAATATTAATTGATATGGTTTTAACCCTACAAGCTCTTTCCCCTCAAACTTAATACTTGACCCTTTTTCTATAGTTGCAATATTAAATATAGATTTCAGAACTGTGCTCTTACCTGCACCATTGGGACCAATAATAGACACAAATTCCCCCATCTTAAATTCCGGATTTATGTCCTTCAGAACTTTCAGTTCATCATATCCGGCATTAAGGTTATGTATACTTATCATCCACTACTCACTTCCCAAACCTTTTCTTAGATGGATCTATTACAAACTTCATTGGAACCAATCCTGATATGG
>CAZMCX010000005.1:0-2291 GCA_964565125.1 uncultured archaeon | reverse complement strand
ATTATTGATTCTTTGTGTTTCTTGCAGATAGTTTTTTCTATCTCTTTAACCTGTGTTTTTGTTAGGTTAAATCTATTCTTATAAAAATCATTAATTGAAATCGTATAATTAACCTTCTTTGTCTTTATTATCTTAAATTTGGTGTGTTCTGCCAAGTCTAAAAAGCCCCCGCCACTAAACATTTGCCCATATATGTTCTTTTTATGTTTTAAATATTCCTCTATTTTTATTTTTATTTTTCTAAGCACATTTTCTGAGTTAACAAACATAATAAGCAAAAAATACCCTTTAGGTTTCAAACTAGAATAAACATTGTTCAGAAATTTGATTTGATCTTTCTTACCCAAGTAATGCAAGGTATGCCTTGACATTGCAAAATCATATTTCTCCTTTTCTAAAGGCTTAAGAAAGTCAGCTTTTATGTTTTTTATTCCTTTTACTTTAATAAATTTTCCGGAATCGGAATCAATATTTTCTATTTTTCCACTAATCCCTTTTTTTGATAACATATTAAGCAATTCTTTTCCAAGAATAGAATTTGCTCCACCATAATAAGCAATCAATGGTTTCTTTATTTTTATTTTATCAACCAATAATCCAAGAAGTTGTTTATTGTACTTAAAATACAAGGTATCAAAGTCTTTGCTTTTTTCCAGTCCAAACTTTTTCCCTTGATCTTTAATAACAGCCACTCTATTCACCCAAATATGCTTTTAATATAGATACCCAAATAAATACAAAGGTATTGAATCCTGTGAAAAAGACGTGTCTTTAACAAGATATGACTTTTTTATGCCCGCAATTTGTCTTTTACTTTTTGTTTTTCCACCAATTTCAAAGATATTATTTGCAATTACATAATCTGGTGATTTTATAGTTTCAAAATATTTTGGTTGTAATTGATAAACATGATTAATAAAAAAATCTTCTCTTAATGCCCCTAAATTTGGTTTAGTTAAACTTAGCTTACATAAAATACTTCTAAATGGGGGAACCAAAAGATATTTTTTGTTATTTTTCAAAGTATTTTTGCCTTGCTTTGTTGATGCAATTTCTCTTATTACACCTATGTCTTTAAACGCTTCTAAAACATTAATAACTGTATCACGTGATAGCCCCACAACTCCGGCAATAGAATTGGGATTTATTTCTGAAGGAGGATTTTGTGCTAAATATAGCAATATATTTTTTGCTTTCCAAATTGTATCTTTATTAATATTATAAGTCATTAAATCTTCATATATTAATTTATCTAATATACTTTTAACTATTTCAAAATATTGCGTGTCATCATATTTTAAAAAAAATGGCAAAGCCCCTTTTGACCAATACAAATCCAAAGGAGCATATTTATATTCAAAAGTAAGTTTTTTATAATCAGCCAGTACCTCATTTAAGTGTGTAGATTTAAATTCTTTGGTTTCTTTTAAGGCAATAAATTCTCTATAAGATAGTGGTGTCAATTCTTTTACTACTGCCCTTCTAGATAAGTCGTATTTTGTTTTTTGTATTTTTAAGCCATTAGATCCAGTAACAAATATTTTTATCTTAAAATTATCCACCATATTCTTAAGTTCTTGTGCACAATTTTCATATAAATGTATTTCATCAATAAAAACATATTTATATTCATGTTCATATAAATAGCTCACAAAGTCATACAAATTATGCTGAGCAAAGATTATATGATCTGCAGAAAAATATATTACTTTGTTATTTTGCTCTAAAAGAGTTTGTGCAAGTTGCAAACATATTGTTGTTTTCCCAACACCTCTTATACCCTTAATAAAGGTTATTGTATCAACATATTTACTTTGATTAATTAAATCATCAAATAAATATCTTTTATAAGATAGTAATTTTATGTCGTCTAATTTTTTTTTAAATTCTTTTTCAAATAAATCAATTACTTCTTGCATAGAAATATTACTTTACAAGTAGTATATATACTTTACCACGATTTTACCAACAGAACAGCAATATTTGCAGATATTTAACAAATATAATCGCACTATTCACCCAAATATGCTTCCAATACTGCTTTATTCTTCTTTACTTGGCTTGGAGTTCCTTTTGCAATTATCTCTCCCTGCGATAGAACATAAACTACCTCCGCGATACCCATTACAAACTCCATACCGTGCTCTATAAGCAGCACAGATTTCCCTTCTTTCTTCTCTGCTTGTAGGATCTTCATCTCTAATCTCAGCTTTGGAGTCACCCCTGCCACAGGCTCATCTAGCATTAGAAGTTCGTGTGGCTTTGCTAATGCAACTGCCAAATCCAAAAGC
>CAZMCX010000004.1:0-22711 GCA_964565125.1 uncultured archaeon | reverse complement strand
AGTCATAAACTTTATAAATAGAAAGCCTTTGCCAAAACACAAGACAAACTAAAAATCCGTGTTCACATCACAAGTTTATATGATGTTCCTTTACAAGACTTAAATTTATGTTATGTTTCTCAGAACGGCCTATTAAAACCAATGCAAAATAATCAAGTATTAAAGCAATCTGCTTATTAATATTCCATTTGGTTTGCCAGAAAAAATAGTTTCAAAAATAAAGTCATATCCCTCTAAATATCAAGAAAAACTAATATTGGAATCAAAAGAAATAGATGAAAAATATAGTAATCTATTTAACAGAAATTACAAAACCCCCTCCAAATTAATTTTCTTATTAGAAGAGTTAGGAGTAATATTTTTATATCCTCGGCGTGTTGGAAAAATAATTAAACATCCTTTAAGAGTTTAGAATCGTTTTAAAACTAACATTTTTTTGGGGATTTGTTGGTTTTTTAATTTAAATGTTTCTCCAGTATTAAGTGGGGTAACATTGTCTGAAAAATTAAGATATAAACTTATTTGGACATATAACAAGAAGGATTTAATAACTTTGGCATTTGCGATGAAACTGATAGAAAAAGGAGGTATAAAAACATTTAAGAAATATTATAAAGAACCTAAAGAGTTAATAGATACCTTGCACAGAATAGTAATAACTTATGAAAATGCAAAAGTGTTTTTATGTGACTATAAAAAATAAAAGCAAAATAATTCTGCTATTTGTAGTTTGTAGATGGGTCCCTTATTCTTCAGTTTCAATTAAGTTTTTAGAATAATATTCCTTGTATCTCTCACAACCGTAAGTCATAAGGAAATCTTTTAGGCCTATATCCTTGGCTAGAACTGTTTCATCCATTTCATTGGGATCGTTTGCTAGATTAAAGTAATGTATTTCTTTTAATTTTAAAAGGTAAACATATTTATCAGGGTATTTCACAATTGATGCTGACATGTCCATATGTGGCTGGATAAGCATGTGGCATTTTTCATAATTTGTGGGTTCTTGGCCTTTAAGTGCGGGCTCAAAAGAGTTTTCATATTGTTCTTTATTGAGGATTGAAAAGATTGTAGGAACAGTGTCAACTTCGCTAAATCTTTCTTCAGTTATATAATTTGTTAGGTATCCTTGACCTTTCTTTCCTATGAAAATAAGAGAGGTAAGAAAGTTATCTTCATAATATCCTTTTTCGTTGTTTACATTTCCATGGATCCCTATTGGCCAGCTGTGGTCTCCTTGGATAATTAAGTGGGTGTTTCCGTTAGTGTATTTTTTAAAATCGTCATAAAATGTTTTTAGAGCCATGTCTTGAACATAAGCAGAGTTTATGTATTTTTCAGTGAAATTTTGTGGTTCTAAAAAAACATGATTTCCATATTCCTCTTTTTCAGAAAATGGGATGTGATGTGAAGAAACTTCTAGGTAAATAAAGAGGTTGTTTGTGTCTTTGTAGTATTTATTTAAGTATTCAAAAGTTCTTTTGTAAAACAAAGCATCGTCATAGCCCCATGGATATTTCAGATCGCCTTCTTGCATTATATCATCATGATGTATTTCCTCAAAACCGATTGCTTTCATGTAGTTCCCGGTATTTGTGAATTCTAAAATATCTGCTCTAAAAAATAAAGTTTTGTAGCCGCTGTCTTTTAGCAACTGTGGTAGGCAGGTGTTTTTGATATCTTCGGGGTGGTGCGAAAATGGGGTTTTGAAGTTTCCATTTATTCCGCATAAAATATTGTCTTGGGCCAGGTTTGTTCTTATGCTGTTATTATGATATTTTTTTAATAAAACTCCATCCTTTGCGATTTCTAAGAAGTTGGGGCTGTATTCTTTAGTTACAATTGCAGAGTTTAAGGATTCTAGTTGTAATAAAAATATGTTCTCATTTGAAGTTGTAGAAAAATTGTAATCTGGAAATACAACTGGGTTGTTTTTAGTGGCTTCGTAGTCTTGATATGCGTCTATTACAGAAGAAACTACTAGGTCATTTCCAGTTACTAGGAATACAACAGTTAACAGAAGTAATAACCCTGCAATTTTTCCGCCAAATTCTTTGTGAATGTTTTTTGTAACTTTTCTAAAGAAGTGGCTAGTAAGTAAGAACAAAAGAATTACTGCAACAAAGACAAGTGCGATATTAAAATATCCTAATATTCCCACCAGCCCATGTGTTATTGAGTTCAATCCCAATTCAATATTGGCCACTATCTTAAAAGGGGTTCTAGAAAATGCTAAATAAGCAGCAAATAGATAGGTAAGGATATAATATAGAAAGAATATGAAAAACAAAGAATATTTTATTATGCTGTTTTTATGTTCTAAATATTTAGACAAAACTATGCAAAATACCAAGAGCGATGAAAAACAGATAAATCTTGTAATTAGACTAAATATGCCGTCATAGCTATAAATCTCTAAGATTAGGTATGGTAAAAATATAAAAACAAAAAAGAAAGTGGTTAATAGATAATGTTTCTTAAGAAAATCTGGAATCATTCTCTTTCCTCAGTTATTCTTTTACTATTAATAATATATAGATATATGAAATATATATATTATGCGTGAACATATTGGGAAATTGACTTTATTTCTTAATATAATGGCATCAGTTATTGGCTTGGGGTATGTTTGGCGTTTTCCTTATTTGATGGGAAGTAATGGCGGTTCTGCATTTTTGTTTTTATATGTTATTGCGGTGTTTGTTCTTGGGATTCCTTTGATTTTTTTTGAGATGTACCTTGGACAAAAGTATAAGACCACAGTTATGTGCCTGTTTAAGGAGAAATTTAAGTCAAGATATATTATTTTTATTCCTTTGTTTTTGCTCTTTGTGTCTTTGATTGTGCTTAGTTATTATTCAGTAGTGACTTCTTGGACTTTGGGATACTTTTTCACATCTTTTGCTGGCTTTTTGTCATTTGATTCCTACATTGGGAGTGCCTTGATGTTTTTTGCCTTTTTCATAACTGTATTCTTGGTTTATTTGGCAGTAAGATTTGGGCTAAAGAAAGGAGTGAATGTAGTTAACTATATTTCATCGGTTTTGTTTATTATTTTTTTATTTGTGTTATTGTACTATGCTGTGGCAAGCCCAGGTTTTGGAACAGCAGTAAAATATATGTTTAGTTTTAATGCTTCAGCAATTTCTTTGAAGACGATTGTGCTTGCTTTTGCCCACGCCCTGTTTTCATTATCTCTTGGATTTGGAATTTTGTTGACTTATGCGAGCTATTCGAAAAAAGAAAACCTAAATTTTACAATTGGAAGTATAATTTTTTCTAGTCTTTTGATATCTGTTTTGATAGGGATAATAATTTACTCATTTTTGTTTAGTTATGGCTTAGATCTTGCTTCTGGACCAAGGCTGGTTTTTGATGTTTTGACTATGGCTTTTAAAGGCTTGTTTTTTTTGGGTCCAATATTTTTCTTACTGCTTTTTTTAATTACATTTACTTCTACAATTTCTTTGTTTGAACTTGTAGTTGCATCTTTTGTAGATTATTATAAAGTAAAGATAAAAAAAGTGGCCTTAATTGCTCTTGTGGTTTTGATAATTCTTGCGATTCCGTCTTTGTTTTCTGTGGCGGTTATTGAATTTTTGGATATAGTGTTTGGATCTTATTTGACGATATTTTCTACGTTCTTGTTTTTGCTATTATTTTTGATATTTACTAGATCTTTTTCTACACTTGAAGGAAGAATATATAAACTATATCGGGCTATGTTATATGTAGACCTTTTAGTTCTAATAATTTTGTTTATTTTTTCATTCTTCCTATAGGTGTCATCAATGCAAAAAGTTTGGGGCTGGGCCCTTGCAAAAGAACTTTATACCATGAGTACACTCTTAAGTTCTAAATATGAAACAAATTTAAGTAGGGTTTTGGAGTTAATAATGGATACTCTAAAAAATGTGGAAACCGCGGGAGTTTATTTACTTGATAAAGACACCCTTGTGTGTTTGGCAAATAGGACAAAAACAGAAAGTCATCTTGAGGAGATAGATCTGAACCAGATAACTCCAGAGAATTATTATATTCTAAAATCAATTGAAGACAAAGAGATAATATATTTTTATCCAAAAGACAAGAAAAATATAATTTATGCTTATAACATGGTTCCACATAGTTTTAGGTATACTAAAGTTCTAATTGATTCTGTTTTTGATAAAAGCACTTTGTTGGTTCCGTTGGTATTCAATGATTCTGTTATTGGGATTGTGATAATAAAAGGCAAGAATCTTTTACTAAAAAAATTAAAGTATGAAGGAGACATAAAGACAATGCTTTTGATCTCAGCAATTTACTTTGCATCTATTGGGCGGTTTATAGCTTCGGTAATAGACAAACAATTGGATCCTTTGACAAAGGTTTCGATCCGAAGATCGTTTGAAATAAACTTTAATGACAAACTGGAAGATTACAAAAAAACAAAAGCCGTGTTCTCTTTATTAATAATAGATATAGACCATTTCAAGAATATCAACGATACCTATGGCCATCTTAATGGGGATGTAGTTCTTAGAAAGTTGGCAAAGATTTTGTTTAGTAGTTTGAGGGGCAGGCCCGGAAGAAATCATGATTATCTTTGTCGTTGGGGTGGAGAAGAATTTATTGTTCTGTTAGATTGTGACAAAGAAGGTGCAAAGGTAGTAGGTGAAAGGCTTAGGTTCGCAATTGATAATTCTGAGTTTTCTGTAGGCAAGGTAACTATTAGTATCGGGGTTGCAAGTGTTAATGAAACTGAGGATGTAAGTCCAGATCTTCTTGTGTCTTTGGCGGATGAAAGATTATACAAGGCAAAAGAGCAGGGAAGAAATAGGGTTGTTGCGGAATAATTAAATTTTGTTTACTTTTTAACTGAAATAATGAACTAAAAAATAGCCTTGACACTTTAGCCTTCATAATGAATAAGCCGAAAGCCTTTATAAAGCTTTTGGGGCTCTTTATATTTTATAAAAATTTACATAGCAGAAGATTTTTGCTGTGCTTTTTTGTTGGTTTTCTCAATTTTTGAGAACCATCCCATGATTACCTAAGGTTTTTTAGGTAGGATGTAGACTGTTATTGGTAAAAACGAAAATCAAAATAATGTGTGTATAATTAAACCAATTTCTGAATGTTTTTAGACTAATATTGCGATATGATTCCAGCTGATCCCGCTGGAGAGTACTGCTATAGGAATTCGACTAAGCCATGCAAGTCTAGAAGGTATATGGATACCTTCGGCGAACGGCTCAGTAACACGTGGACAACCTACCCTGAGGAGAGGTTAAGCTCGGGAAACTGAGAGTAATACCTCATAGTAAATTGAAGCTGGGATGCTCTTTTTATTAAAGTCAGCAAGCCTTTTCTTGCTGGCGCCTTAGGATGGGTCTGCGCCGGATTAGGTTGTTGGCGGGGTAATGGCCCACCAAGCCTGAGATCCGTACGGGCCCTGCAAGGGGGAGCCCGGAGAAGGGGACTGAGAAAAGGCCCCTAGCCCTACGGGGTGCAGCAGGCGCGAAAATTCTACAATGCGCGAAAGCGCGATAGGGGGATTCCTAGTGCTAGTTTTACTAGCTTTTGTCAAGTGTAAATAACTTGGCGAATAAGTGGAGGGAAAGACACGTGCCAGCCGCCGCGGTAATACGTGCTCCACAAGTGGTACTCGTGGATATTGGGCCTAAAACATCCGTAGCCTGTTTAGTGTGTTCTTTGTGAAATTAACAAGCTTAACTTGTTGAATTGCAGAGAATACTACTTGACTAGAGGCCGGGAGACGTAAGTGGTATTTTATGGGTAGCGGTGAAATGTGATAATCCATAGAGGACCACCAGTAGCGAAGGCGACTTACGAGAACGGACCTGACGGTGAGGGATGAAAGCTGGGGGAGCGACCCGGATTAGATACCCGGTTAGTCCCAGCCGTAAACGTTGCAGACTAGGTGTCCCGTTAATCTTGGATTTACGGGGTGCCGTAGGGAAGCCGTTAAGTCTGCTGCCTGAGGAGTATAGTCGCAAGGCTGAAACTTAAAGGAATTGGCGGGGAAGCACCACAAGGGGTGGATGCTGCGGTTTAATCGGATACAACGCCAAAGAAACTTACCAGGGGCGACAGCAGGATGATGGTCACTCTGATGGGGTTACCTGACACGCTGAGAGGTGCTGTATGGCCATCGTCAGCTCGTGCCGTGAGGTGTCCTATTAACTTAGGCAACGGGCGAGACCCATGCTTTTTTTTGCTAGTCTTTCTTCGGAAGGGCGCACTATGAAAGGACAGCTGGAGCAATCTAGAGGAAGGGGTGGGCGACGATAGGTCTGTATGACCCGAATCTTCTGGGCAACACGCGGCATACATTGGCCGAGACAATGGGTATCGAACTCGAGAGAGGGAGGTAATCCGTGAAACTCGGTCTAGGTTCGGATTGAGGATTGTAACTCATTCTCATGAAGCTGGAATCCCTAGTAATCGCGTGTCACTATCACGCGGTGAATGTGTCCCTGCTTCTTACACACACCGCCCATCAAGCCACCCGAATGAGGCTAGAATGAGGGCTACTTCAATGGTAGTTCGATTTCTTGTTTCGTGAGGAGGGCTAAGTTGTAACAAGGTGTCCGTAGGGGAACCTGCGGACGGATCACCTCCTTCTGAATTTTCGTAATTGTTTAATAACAGTCTACGGGCTCATAGCTCAACTGGGAGAGCGCGGCCCTTGCAACAAACCCTTTTTAGGAAAAAGCGTTTACGGAAAAAATGCCATTTTCAATGGCATGGATTCCTGAGATCTTTTCTTAAGAAGGCTGCGGGTAAGGCCGAGGCTGCGGGTTCAATTCCCGCTGAGTCCATATGTAAAAATATGGGCTTTCCGAGAGTTATGAGTAGTTAGAACAAGTTTTTTTGTTCTGGCGTAACTCGTGATATTTATATCACATATAGTTAGCATAGGCAAGTAAAGTGTTAAGGGTCCTAGTAAACCATTTGGTGGATGACTTGGCTTGGAAGCCGAAGAAGGGCGTGGCAAGCTGCGAAAAGCTCTGGCGAGGTGCACGCAACCTTAGAACCAGAGATACCCGAATTACCCCGAAAGGGGAGGAGACGCAGGGAATTGAAGCATCTTAGTACCTGCAGGAAAAGAAAGCAATCGCGATGCCCCCAGTACTGGCGAAGGAAAAGGGCAGAAGACAAACTGAATCTCTCTAAGAAATTAGAGAGAGATGTGGTGTGGTCTAGTTAGGGTCTTAACTCTTAAAGACGAAGACTTCTGGAAAGAAGCGCCATAGCGGGTGATAGCCCCTTAGTTATATAAGAGAAAGATCTGATAGTAACCGAGAGTAATACGCATTGGCATTTGCGTATGAATACGGGGGGTACCAACCCCCAATCTTAAACATTCTTCCAAGACCGATAGCGAACGAGTACCGTGAGGGAAAGTTGAAAAGTACCCTTGGTAGGGAGTTAAAAGCACCTGAAACCAAATGGTAATAGGTGGACGCGGCACGAAAGGTAGAGCGCCTAAGGTAACGAAGCGCTCTGTATAGTGTTACGTCGTTCGTCACGAAGCACGGGCTAGGGAATTTGTGTCTGTGGCAAGCTTAAGGGGTTTAACCTCGTAGGCGTAGGGAAACCGAGTTGTCGCAACTTTTAGTGAGGACAAGGATGCTAATCCGTCTTTAGTCACAGATACCAGACCTGAAACCAAGTGATTTACTCCTGGGCAGGATGAAACCCTTTTACAAAGGGGTGGAGGTCCGTTTCTAGTTCTAGACTAACTGTTTAGGTGACCTGGGAGTGGGAGCGATAATCTATGCGAACTTGGTGATAGCAGGCTCCTTCTGAAATAGCTCTAAGGTTAGCTTGACCTGAGACGAAATGGTGGGTAGAGCACTGATCAAAAAGTATTGGGGAGAGATCCCCGGCTTTTTTGCTAAACTCCGAATCGCCATTTGTCTAAGAAGGTTGAAGTTGGGATCCGGGGGGTAAGCTTCCGGTCCGAAAGGGAAACAACCCTGCGCGTGGTTAAGGTCCCAAAGTGTCTGTTAAGTGCAAATAAAGGGCGTCTTTACTCTAAGACAGAGGGAATGTAAGCTCAGAAGTAGCTATCATTTAAAGAGTGTGTAACAACTCACCTTCCGAGAGTGAGGGCACCAAAAATATACGGGGCTAAAACAGACCACCGATACCATGCAGATTGCATTGTATGTAATATCTTGTAAGAAGGTTTTCTTATAGGACAGAAGCAAGGGCGTGAGTTCTTGTGGACCTATATGGAATATTGATCCTAGCGGTAGTAATAGCTATGAGAGGTGAGAACCCTCTCCGCTGAAAGGGCTAGGGTTCCTTAGCACTGATCATCAGCTAAGGGTTAGTCGATCCTAACCCCTATCGTAACACGAGTAGGGGGAAAGGGAAACAGGTTCATATTCCTGTACCTGGTGGATACAATTTGGCAACAATAGATGATCTTTTGACTTATTGGGTTAGAGAACGTATTCTTCCCAGAATATCCAATCCTAATATAAGCTTGGAGAGTTATAATGACGAGAAGGGCTTTAAGAGGTGATGGGGCGAAAGCTGTTCTTCACACCTGGTAACCATGAAAAGAAAGATCATAAGGATTCCATCAGACCGTACCGAGAACCGGGAAAGGTGCCCCTGGCTGAGAAGGCCAAGGCGTATCGAGAGAATATAGTTAAGGGAATTCGGCAAAATAGCCCCGCATCTTTGGTATAAGGGGTGCCTGCAGTTGTGTAAACTGTAGGTGGCACTAACAAGGGGAGTCCGACTGTTTATCAAAAACGTAGGTCCCTGCGAGTCTGAAAAGATTAGTATAGGGGCCGACTTCTGCTCACTGCCAGTACGTGAAAACCCTTTTCAAGGGGTCTAAGCGCTGGTAAAGAGCGGGCCTAACTCTGAGGCTCTTAAGGTTATAATCGTAGCCTTAATAAAATTTGGCTATATGCTGGAAACTCTCTTTGAGTGAATGGTAGGCAACTATTCTTGTGAAAGGGTAGTGAACCCTAAAAATCTGTTCATGAGAGACAATCAGCAGGAAAGGCTTCTTTAGAAATAAAGAAGAATCCCCAGAGACTACACGCCAAACATAGCAAAACAACTTTGCTATGAAGATATAGTCCGATCTATATGGTGACATATAGAAGCTATTAGAAATAGTAGCTCGCCATCACATATGATGGTAAGTAACCCTATTTGGGGGCGAAGTAACAAGTATGAGCGTAATACCTTGTCGGTTTAATGCCGACTTGCATTAATGGAATAACGAGATTCCCACTGTCCCTAACTATAACTCGACGAACCCACTGCGTGGTGAATATGCCACGGAGTCTCAATGGGAGGTGAAGTCCCCACGGAACTTTACCACAATCTGTTGCTGTTTTAGACTTTTTGATGTGCAGCGTAGTTAGTAGTCTTCGAAGCAGTTTCGTCAGGAACTGTGGAGACGTCAATGGGACACTAACCTTCAGAAATTCTAAGACTCACCCCGAAAGGGGGACACCTGCAGAGTTGGTGGTTTGGCTGGGGCGGTACTCCCCTGAAAAGGTATCAGGGGAACCCAAAGGTCTGCTCAAGGGTGTTAGGAACATCCTGTCGAGTGTAAGGGCAAAAGCAGGCTTGACTGTGTTCTGCAAAACAAGGAATGCAGATTCGAAAGAAGGGCTTAATGATCGTCAGTACTGCTTTGGTGGCAGTCTGGTCTGATAGTGAAGCTACCCTGGGGGTAACTGGGTTGTCGCGGGCAAGAGTACATATCGACCCCGCGGTTTGCTACCTCGTTGTCGGCTCATGGCATCCTGGCTGTGCATAAGCAGCCAAGGGTGGAGGGGTTAACTCATTAAAGCCGTACGTGAGCTGGGTTAAGAACGGTGCGAGCCAGTTTGTTTACTATCTGTTGGGACTGTTGATGATCTGAAGGGAAGATCTTTCTAGTACGAAAGGAACAAAAGGTCGCGGCCTCTAGTCTACCAGTTGTCCGGGAGGGCAGCGCTGGGTAGCCACGCCGTAAGGAATAAAAGCTGAAAGCATCTAAGCTTGAAGTCCCCCCTAAAAATAGATCGTCACTCTGTCTTCGGACAGACTAATGCGCCAGTAGAAGACTGGGTTGATAGGCTGGAAGTGTAAGTATCGAGCTTCGGCGAGATATTCAGCTGACCAGTACTAATAGCATAAGAGGACCTTTAAAAATCAAAGACTACACACAAAATCAAAGACTACACAAATAGAGATTCAGTTTAGAATCTTAGCTAAAAACTTTTAGCAATCTTTAGCACTTTACTTGCCTATGCTAACTAAAAAGTTATTCTTTTTTTTAGTTATTTTTTGGTTTCTTAATACAAATCTGACTACTGTTGTTTTAGGCCAGTATGCGTGGCAAAGTTTTATAAATATGTATTATATATAATTATACGGTAGGTATTCTATAAATCTCTCCGTGAGATTTGCAAACGGCGCAGTGAGGATATGCAAACAAGCGTTCTGGCTTCATGCCATGTGCTTTGCTGTATGTTGGGGCAGATTTTATCTGCTGTCTTTTGCGCGGTCAATTCCGGGAGTATATATCCGTAGTCCCAGATATTCTTGTGTATACCGTTTTACCTGCCACTTATTTTTCTTTTTCTAGAATTATTTTTTTGGTTTTTGTGTGCAAATTTTTCTAATTTCTATACATAAAACCACGCCCTTTATAAATGTTGAAATTATATTATAAACATGCGTGGGAAACAAGCAAGTAAGATCCAAAAACAATTGGTGGAGTACTATGATTTGTTAGCCGATGACTATAACTCAAGATGGGTAAATTTCGTAGATAATCAATACAAGGTAATAAAGCCTTTTGCTGAAAAGGTCAACTCTAGTTTTGGAAAAGGAGCAAGAATTGCAGACTTAGGGTGCGGAGTTGGATTAAACTCATTCATACTTACTGAACACTTTAAGTATGACTTTAATGTGTCCTGTATTGATGTATCTAAAGAAATGATAAAATATGCCCAAGAAAATAGCCCTAAAGCAAAATTCTACAACGTCTGTTTTTTAGAATGGGAGCCAGAGGAGAAATTCCATGGTTTGGTTGCGGGATCTTTTTTGAATCAGTTTGATTCTTCAATAGCCCCATATGCTGTAGAAAAAATGTCTGACATTTTAGAGAAAGGTGGATATGGTTTAGTGTATTCGTCAAATACTGCGGATTATGATGATGACAAAAAAATAAAAGAAAAGAAAGATCAAACTAAACCTTATACCCAGATGATAGATAGATTAAATATGACTAATCTTTTATCGCAGTTCTTTAAAATTGAGGAATATTACAAGGGTTATGGTAAGAGGGGCTGGACAATAACAATTGTTAGAAAAGAATAAATCAATAAGCTCCAATTTTGTTTTTCTTCCATTAATGTGCTTTTTGCCTACTTACTCAACCCAGAAAAGTATTTAAATTGTAGTCTCTTTATTATTTCTTGATTATATAAGTGATATTAATGTCTTATACTAGTTTTGTGTTTTGGGGCCGTGGTGGCAAAGGTGTGAAAACCGCAGCAGAAGTATTTGCAAAAGCCGCATTCTTGCAAGGTTTAGAAGTTCAAGTATTTCCCGAGTATGGCCCAGAAAGGAGTGGAGCTCCAGTGAGGGCATTTGTGAAAATTTCTAAAGAAAAGATAAGAGATCAAGCTTCTATAAAGCAAGCAGATTATATTGTTGTTTTAGATGGTTCCTTATTATCACAACCAGATATTAAAAACCAAATTTTGAATCAGAAAAAAGCAAAATTTTTGATTAATGCAAAAACAGATTTTGGGCTGGCCAATAGTAAGACTCTTGATGCTTCTGAAATTGCGGATAAGTATTTGAAGAAAGATCTCCCCGGGGTTGTTATGCTTGGGACTCTTCTGAAGATGGTGCAATTTATTAAATTTAAAAATCTTGAAAAAGCAGTGAAAGAAACATTATCAAAGAAACAAGAATTATTGGACGGAAATCTAAAAGCTTTAAATGAGGCATATTTAATGAAATAAGCAAATAGGGGTAAGGGCCCGTTGTGGTTAGGATTAAAAGTGTCAAGGATAAAAGTAAGCAAAAAGAAAAGATAAACAAAACCAACTCAAAGAAAAAACGGGATAATCTTATCACTCTATAAGTGAAGTGATTTTTATGGCAAAAGAAATTAAAAAAGTAGATTTGGGCGCAAGAATACTTGCAAGTGAGTCTGAAGAATATCAGACCGGATCCTGGAGAAAAGAAATCCCTGTTGTTAAAGATAAGGATGAAATGAATAAACATGTTGAGGTTGCAATTTATTGTCCTGAGGCAGCAATAATTTATGTTGGGGGAAAATTTTCTCATATAGATTATAAATTCTGTAAGGGCTGTGGGATTTGCGCTAATTATTTGAAGAAAGCAATTGAGATGAAGAAGGTGTAGAAATGAGGACTTTAATAAACGGAAACTATGCTGTTTCATACGCAATGATGCAGATAAACCCAGATGTTTGTGTGTCGTATCCTATTACTCCTCAAACACAAATTATCGAAACTTTCTCAAAGTATGTTGCTGACGGAAAAGTTACTACTGAAAATATTCTTGCGGAATCAGAGCACAGTGCAATGTCTGCATGTATTGGTGCAAGTGCTGCCGGTGCCAGAGTGTTTACTGCTACCGCGTCACAAGGCCTAGCTTATATGATCGAAGTAATCTACATTGCTGCGGGATTAAGATTACCAATGACAATGGTTGTGGGAAATAGAGGACTTAGTGCACCTCTTCTTTTGCATTGTGATTATTCAGATAGTTTTTTGGCAAGAGACTCAGGTTGGGTCCAGATTTATTGTAAAGATGTGCAGGAAGTTTATGATACCACTTTGATGGCAGTAAAAATTACAGAGGATATAAAGATCCCTGTAATGGTTATGATGGATGGATTCTATACTACTCACGGAGAGCAGGTGATTGATACTTTGTCTACTAAACAGGCAAAGGATTTTGTTGGCAAAAAGCTAAAATGGGCGAATATGTTAGATTCCAAAATCTCTTTTGGAAATGTTGCTCTAATGGATTCTAATATTGAGGTAAGAGAACGGCAATGGAAAGATTTAGCAGAATCTTCTAAGTCAATACTTAAAATACAAAAAGGATTTGAAAAGATCTCAAAAAGAGGATATGGCCTTTATGAGTCTTTTGGATTAAAAGACGCAAATACAGTTTTTGTATCAATGGGGTCTTCTTATCAAGCAATTGAACTTGCTTGTCAGGAATTGAGAAAAAATGGAAAGAAGGTTGGGTGCTTGAGGCCAAGAGTTTATAGGCCGTTTCCTTACACTGAACTTAGGGCTGGACTAAAAGGGAAAAAAGTGATTGTTTTAGACAGGGCAATAAGCCACGGCGCGGAGTTTGGGCCTATGGGCTTGGAGTTCCAAGGCATGGGAAAAGAGTTTTATAATGTTGTTTATGGAATTGGCGGAAGAGACTTTGGAATAGAAGAAGCCAAAGACCTAGTTAAAAAGTTCTTGAAAGGAAAGCAAAAGAAGTTCCAGTTCTATGGGCTTAGGAAAGACTTGAAGAATTGAATAAAGTGATTTTTATGGCCGAAAAATATGATTTACAGAAAATTTGGGAAAAAGGAAAAGAGGGTTTTGGTCCAGGGCATAGGACCTGTTCAGGGTGCTTTATACCTCCAATAGTTAGAACTGTTTTGGGCAATGTGCCTGATGGCTATGAACCTGTGGTATCTATTGCTACCGGGTGCTTGGAAGTTACTAGTACAATTTGGCCACACACAAGCTTTGGGGTTTCGTGTATACATAATGCCTTTGAAAACTCCGCATCAACCCTTGCGGGGGTAGAGAGGGCGTATGTAGCAAGGCAAAAGCGTGGAGAGTTGAAAAAGAAGTACAAGTTCGTTGTTTTTGCAGGTGATGGTGGTTGTTATGTTCCACAAACAAAAATATTGACTGAAGAAGGACTAAAAAATGTAGAAGATTTAAAAATTGGGGACAAAATATTTTCAGTAAATCCTGTAACTTTGAATATAGAGCCTGTTCCAGTTATCAAAATGCATATCGTTGATTATAATAATTTAATAGTTAAAGTAAATCACAATTTTGTTCATTTTGATGTTTCTTTAAATCATAATGTTCCTGTTTATAATAAATTTACAAAAAAAGTGGATATTATTAAGGCAAATAGTTTACTTGATTATGGCCGAAGCGATAAGATTAATATTATTACTGGAAACCTGAACTGGGCGGGGAAGAATAAAAACTATTTTGAAGTTCCGTCTGTTTCTTATCATAAGATTAGTGCTAACAAAAAACCGTTTAAAAAAATATTAATGGCTAATTGGTTGGAATTTTTTGGGTATTGGATTTCTGAGGGGCATATATCGCAGAGATCTATTAAAAGAGAAAAATATGGTGTTTATATAGCTCAAACTAATAAAAAAAATGTGGATAAAATAAAGGCTTGTTTATCAAAATTGCCTTTTAATTTTTGGTATAGTAAAGATAGGTTTATTATTAGTAATCAACAGTTATGGAGTTATTTAAAACAGTTTGGGAAAGCCAAAGACAAATTTATACCAAAAGAATTCAAAAACTTGCCCCCTAAACAACTTAAGTTTTTATTTGATTCTTTAATCCTGGGCGATGGGCACATAGATGATTACAAAAACTCCAAGATTTATAGGTATAGTACAATCTCAGAAAAATTGAAAAATGATTTTATAGAAATTGCATTAAAATTAGGCTATAGAGTTCATCTTGATGAAAATAAAAGAAAAGGAAGATTAGAATATTCTATTTCTGCAAGCAATTATAAACCAACTATGTTAGCAAATCTCAGACGAAAAAATATTTCTTCATATAAATATAACGGAAAGGTTTTTTGTCCTGAATTAAAAAAGAACCATATATTAATTATTGAAAAAGATGGACGAATAAGTTTGAATATGAATAGTGTTGACATAGGTTTACAAGCTTTGTCAGGAATGCTTGAAAGAGGACACGATATTTTGTATGTGCTATATGACAATGCAGCCTACTCGAACACGGGCGGCCAAAGAAGTGGATCAACTCCTTACTTGGCAAGTACAACTACTACTCCTGCGGGGACAGTTAGCTCTGGAAAAGCCCAGAAAAGAAAAGACATAATGCCTATTGTGGCAGCGCATAATATACCTTATGCTGCACAAGCAAACCCAGCATATTTGGATGATTTTATCTATAAAATAAAGAAAGCCTTTAGTTATGAAGGCCCAAAATTCTTGAGCGTTCTGATGCCTTGTAATTATGGGTGGAAGTTCCCAAGCTTTAAGACTTATGATGTTGCTAGGCTTGCAACAGAGACAAACTTCTGGCCTTTGTATGAAATAGAGAACGGGAAATACAAAATAACTTACAAACCAAAGCAAGTTTTGCCTGTTGAAGAGTACCTTAAATCACACAAGCTTTATGCCCACTTGTTTAAGCCAGAATTTAGAAAGGATCTGATAGCAAAGGTGCAAGAAGAAACGGATAAAGAGTTAAAAGTATTAACGAAAAAGTAATAATTTAGGATTGATTTTATGGCGAGACCAAATATAGTTAGGCAAATGATTACTACTTTTAGAAACCGGCGAGAGGCTATGAAAGTAGCAAAAGATCAGGGAATTGTGGCAGGATGAAAAGAAAAGCTTACTGTGCCTGATTGTGGCTGGGTTGAACTAAATAACCAACGTGCAAGACAAGTAAAGAAAGAGGGATTGCCTTATGTTGTGGAAGAAATAGAGCACAGGGTTATTGAGTTCCGAAATCACAGAAAATACCAAAAAGATTATGTAAAGATAAGAGATAAAACTGGCGTTACAAAAGTGCTGCGGGGTTTGGATGCAGAACGCGCGAGGTTAGGGAAATTAAATCAAATATCCAAAGCATCTTGGGAAAAAAAAGAACTTTTAACAGATGTATGCAATTTATTGGCACTTCTTCTTTACAATATTTGATATCAAGTAGATCCAGACTTAGAGAGTATCGTTATTTAATAGACGCTTTGACAAGAACTTTTTCTGGAAATGAACCTCTGACTTTTGAACATGGCGGCGTAAGATATACATTTTATCCAAATGGGCATTGGGGGCGCCAGGTATCTGCTGAAAGACGACAAGTTTTTCAAATTGACAGGCAAATAATGAAATCACTTAAGTATTATAAAAAAATGGATCGGTTATGGCTTGATTTACTTGAGGAATACCACAAGCAAGAATAGTCAGAATAGTTTAATCAAATCTTTATAAGCCATCCTTTTTATTATTTTTGCTATTTTTATATAATATATGATTGCAGATAGGAATATTCTTGATGATTTTGTGTTGAAATTTTGTTCTATTGTTGAGAAACATGCAAAGTATATTGTGGTGTCTGGTTTCTTTGCAATTGCTTCAGGAAGAACAAGAGGAACAGAAGATGTGGATATAATTATAGAACAGTTACCCCTTGAAAAATATAAGTTATTCCATGAGGAACTAAAAAAGGCTGGCTTTTCTAGTATGCAACCAGGAACTCTAGAAGAAATATATAATGATTATTTAAAGGAAAATCTATCACTAAGATATATTTATAAGGGAAAGTTTTTGCCAAATATGGAACTAAAATTTGCAAAAGATAAATTAGATGAAATTCAAATAGAAAATAGACAAAGATATGCCTTGACTGGATTGAATGTATGGTTTTCTTCAGTTAATGTTTGTATTGCCTTTAAAGAAGGGCTGTTGAAATCCAAAAAAGATTTAGAAGATGCACAACATATAAGGCTGGTTTATCCAAATTTAGTTAATGAACAAGAAATTAACAAATATAAAGGGTTAATAAGAAGGTATAGGCTATGACTGATGATTTTATTGTTCGTTGGGCAACCTATGTAAGGGAAAACCCTACAAAATGGAAAAAACAGCATACAAGATTTATAAATGCAATATTTGAGAAACATTATGCTTGGAAAGAGCGAATGTTAGCACTTCCCAATGGAAAAGAAAAACTTGCTAAATTATATGGAATAAAAAATAAAGAAATACTAGATAAGATGTAAACTACACTATTAACATTTTAGTGTAATTTCTACTAAAACGTAGAAAGCATTATAAAGGTTTTAATCTACTATTTTTATATGAAATCATTAAGTAAGTTGGAAGCAGATGTTTTAGAGAAACTTTTATCTAAAAATAAAGTAGTATTTAAAGTATCTGATTTAAGAAAAGTAAGAGATATGTCTATTAATACCGCTTATTACTTAACAAAAAGTTTGTTAGAGAAAGGGCATACCACTGCTTTAAAGAAAGGAACATATGTAATTGATACAGCAGTAAAGAATGATTTTAAAGTTTATACTGATGTGTTTGCACCATCTTATGTTTCTTTGTGGACTGCATTTTCTTATTATGGATTTACTGAGCAAGTGCCTATGAATATACACTTAGTTACTTCAAAACGTAGGCGATCTATAGATAAAATAGATCTACATTATATAGATAGTAACTTATTTTTGGGATATAAGGATATAGGATTTCCAATTGCTACAAAAGAGAAAACAATATTTGATTTATTATGGTTTAATTTAATCACATTGGATACACTTAAAGTATGTATTAACGGTGAAAAATTAAGTAAATCTGCCTTTAGGGTTTACTTAAAAAGGATTCCTTCAAAAAAGAAATATAAAGAAATAAAAGAAAAATTAGATGTTGTAGGGTTGATATAGGTGATTTCGGTAACAGAGCTAAAAAACTATGCAAGAAAACATAAATTAAATCTGTGGCAAGCAGAAAAAGAATATTTGCTTAAAGTGTTTTTATATCTTTATTATAATGTTTATGACGATGCTATTTTTAAAGGTGGGACATCTTTTAGATTCTTTAATGGTTTAAATCGGTTTTCTGAAGATTTAGATTTTTATTTAAAGAGCCCACAAGCCTTTAAGGAGCAAATAAATGAAGTAATCAAGGGATATGGGGATTATGGTATTTCTTATGAAATAAAGAAAGAAGAGATTTTTGAGAATGCTTATACTTTGACACTAATGTTTAAAGGACCTTTGTATTCGGGTAGAAGAGATTCAATGAATTCCATAAGAATTGATGCAGGTTACAGGCAAGGTTTAGAAAAAGAGCCAGAATATTTGAGTTTGGTATCGGATTTTGTAGATATTCCGTCTTGTTTAGTAAAAACAATGTCTCTTGAAGAGAGATTTGCAGAAAAAGTTTCTACTTTGTTTGACAGAAATAAAGGCCGAGACTTATATGATGTTTTTTTCTACAAAAGTATTATTGAATTAGATGTGGCCTGTGTAAAAAAGAAAATACATAAAACAAAACTAGAGTTAACTTCTGAGAGCCAGTATAACCGGGATTTAAAGCCTTTGTTGTCAAAGCAAATCCCTTATGGAAAAGTAAAAGATGGTGTTTTAGCATATTTGCAAAGAACTAGTTTAATATAAATATTTCCCACCATACAATTTAGATGTGATATAAATGCTTGTAGGTATTGTTGGAAAACCAAATGTGGGAAAAAGTACTTTTTTTAAAGCTCTGACTATGGCAAAGGCAGAAGCAGCAAATTATCCTTTTACGACCATCGAGCCAAACAAAGGGGTTGGGTTTGTAAGAGTTGAATGTGTTGACAAAGAACTAGGAGTACAATGTAATCCGAGAGTTGGATACTGTAAAAAGGGAATAAGGTTTGTGCCTGTAGAAGTTGTTGATGTTGCAGGTCTGGTTCCTGGAGCCCATGAAGGAAAAGGTTTAGGAAATAAATTCTTGGATGATTTGAGAAAGGCTGATGCCTTAATACATGTAGTTGATATTGCCGGCTCTGTAAACGAAAAAGGAGAGCCTGTAGCTATGGGGGGCTATGATCCTTTAAAAGATATTGAATTCTTGGAATTTGAACTTGATATGTGGATCTTTGGAATCTTGGATTCTAACTGGGATAAAGCCGGAAAGGCCCAAGCAGCAAAGAAGCAGAAAATAGAGGATGCTTTGGCAGAAATGGTTTCAGGCTTGGGCATAAAGCGTTATCAAGTGGAAGCGGTGATAAAGGATTATCCAAAGCAAATGCTCGAATGGAATGTTGACCAGAAAAAAACCTTTGTAAAAAATCTTAGAAAAATATCTAAACCAATAGTTATTGCTGCAAATAAGGTTGACTTACCTACTGCTGAGAATAATATTAAAAGGATAAAAGAAAAATATCCTGATTTGCTTATAGTTCCTGTTTCTGCTGAAAGTGAGCTTGCCTTAAAGGAAGCGGATAAAGTTGGGCTTATAGATTACTTGCCTGGAGCAAATACTTTTGAAATAAAGGAAGAATCCAAACTTAGCGAAAAACAAGCAAAAGCTTTAAAATTTATAAAAATCAAGATACTGGAAAAGTATGGGTTCACAGGGGTTCAGGAGATCATGGATAAGTCTGTGTTTAACCTTTTGAATTATTTAGCTATATTCCCAGGTGGGGTAAATAAGTTGGCAGATAAGGACGGAAATGTGCTTCCAGATTGTTTTCTTTTGCCCCCAGAATCAACTGCTTTGGACTTTGCTTTCCACATACATTCGGATTTAGGAAATAAGTTCATAAAGGCAATTCTTGTTAAAACCAAGATGATGGTTGGAAAAGAGCATAAACTGAAGAATAGAGATGTTATTGAGATTGTGAGTGGGAGATAAAAAGCAACCTTTATAAATAAAATGGATATTATTAATATTAATTGGCTGTCTTTTAACGGAAAGCTTTTTACACGAACAAAAATTTAGCATTTTCTATTTTTTTTATATCTTTGACTAACGTAGGTGATTTTGTGAGTAATGTGCCAAAAATTGCGGTAATTGGTGTAGGTAATATGGGTAAAAATCATGCCAGAATTTATTTTGAAAGACCAGATGTTGAACTAGTTGCAATATGTGACTCTAACAAAGAAAGATGCGACGAGTTTGCAGGAAAATATAAGTGCAAAGCCTATTATGATTTGGATGAAATGCTAACTAATGAACAGTTAGATGGTGTCTCAATATGTGTTCCTACTATGTTGCATAAAGCAGTAGTAGAAAAAATAGCACAAAAGAAAATTAATATTTTACTAGAAAAACCCGCTGCACACAATGTTAAAGAAGCAGAAGAAATTAGAGATATTATCAAAAAAGCGGGTGTTGTTTGTGTTGTTGGTCAGATTGAGAGATATAACCCAGCAGTGAGAAAAGTAATAGATTTGGTCTTTAAAGGAGAGTTAGGAAAAATATTTTATATGAATATCTTAAGGCAAGGACCTTATCCCCCAGGTGTGGTGGATGTAGATGTTTTAACTGATTTAGGAATTCATGATTTAGAAATAATAAACTACTTGCTTGGCAAGATGGGAGACTGTGTGAGTCATGCTTGTTTACAGACGCACAATTTCATAAATAAAAAAGATCCAGATATTATAAGAGTTTTAATGAAAACAAAAGAAAATATTGTAATAAATTTATCTACAGATATTTTATCTCCTACAAAAATAAGAAAATTGTACATTTGTGGAAAAAAAGGGTTGCTGAGTTTAGATTATATTACACAAGAAATCACCTTTTATGAAAATGGAAAACATAGAGAGAATATAGACTATCAAGAAATATTGACAGGTGTTACTGTTGGTGAAGAAAGAAAAATAATTGTTGAAAAAAAAGAGCCCCTTTTAATGGAAATAAATAACTTCTTAAACAGCATTTCTGGTAAAGAAAAACCATATGTAACTATAGATGATGCCTTAAATGGAATAATTCTTTTAGAACACCTGAAGGAAAATTTTAAAAAGTGATTTTAATGGATTATAAGGTTTGTGTTGTTGGTTTGGGGCATGCAGGGTTACCATTGGCCTGTGTTATTGCGAATGCTGGTATTGAAACCTACGGTTATGATATAGATAATAAGAAAATAGAATCATTGACAAATAAAATAAATCCAATTCCTGAAGAGCCAGGTGTTAAAGAAATATTGGCTGCAAGAGTAAATAAAAATCTGTTTTTTACAAATAATTTACAAGAATTGAAAGACAAAGTAAATACTTACATAATTATTGTGCCTTTGTTTATTTCTGAAAACAAAGTGCCAGATTTTAGTATTTTAGATAATGCTTATACTGCTGTTGGAAAGCAATTAAAAAAAGGAGATTTGGTGGTTTTGGAAACAACTGTTCCACCTAAGACAACAGAAACCCGTTTCAAAACAATATTGGAAAAAAACTCAGGACTAAGCGCAGATAGAGATTTTTATTTAGCTTATTCTCCAGAAAGGATAATGACTGGTTATTCTATTTCTCGTTACAAAGAGTTTCCTAAGGTTGTTTCGGGTTATGAAAAGAATTCAGAAAATGCAGTAAAAGCGTTATATGCTAAGTTTTGTGGTATTATATATCCTGCAAAAACAATCAGAGAAGCAGAGTTAATAAAAGTTGTTGAAGGGGTATATCGTGATATAAATGTGGGTATTGCAAATGAACTTTATAAGGTATGTGATTTTTATGATGTTGATTACAATCATATGAAAGCCGGCGCAAAGCATCAATATTGTAATTTATTAGATCCTGGCTTGGGTGTTTCAGGACATTGTATTCCAGTTTATCCCTGGTTTGTGATTTATCACGGGTTTCAGAATGATGTGCATTTTAATTTAATGTCAAGTGCAAGAGAAGTAAATGACTCTATGGTTGATTTTTTTATAAGTAAAATATTGCGCTTATCATTAAATAATAAGATAAAGACAATTGGTATTGTTGGCCTGGGGTATCGTGAAGGCGTTAATTCTTTGGCTTATGCAAGATCTATTCCACTGGTTAAAAAATTAAAAGATTTGGGGTATAAAGTTGTAGGTTTTGATGACATCCTAGACAAAAATTTGGCAAAAAAAGAACTGGACTTAGAAATACAAACTGAGGACCAATTAGAGTTTTGTGATTTGATTGTTGTAGTTAATAAAATACAAAAATATTATTCAAAATTAAAATCATTGAAAGATAAAAAAATTATATTGGATCCAAAGAATTTTTTAGGAGAATAGAGGTTGAGATAATGGATTATTTTGTACACCCTACTGCAATATGTGAAGATGGTGCAAAAATAGGAAAAAACACAAAGATTTGGCATTTTGCACATGTAAGATCAGGGTCAAAGTTAGGCGCTAATTGTATAGTTGGTAAAGATGTATATATTGATTCAGGTGCAGTAATTGGGGACAAGTGTAAATTCCAAAATAATGTTAATGTTTATAATGGTGTTATTATAGGTAATAATGTTTTTGTTGGGCCAAATGCTACTTTTACAAATGATTTGTATCCTCGTGCAGAGCATTGGGATGATTCCAGATTAACAAAAACTATTGTTGAAGATGGAGTTTCAATAGGTGCAAGTGCAGTTATTGTTTGTGGGATTACATTGGGAGAATATTGTGTTGTTGGTGCTGGCGCAGTTGTAACAAAGGATGTGCCACCATATTCTTTGGTTGTTGGCAATCCTGCAAAAGTAAAAGGATTTGTTTGTAAATGTGGCTTTCCGCTAAATAATAAAATAAAAGAGGATATTAATATAGTTGATTTTAAGTGTTCTAAATGTAGTGAAATAATAAAAATACCTGTAAGTGTTTATTTGTTGTGTAAAAAGGAGATGAAATGATGGCAAAAATTGTTGTTTCAAAACCTTATTTAGATAGTAAAGAAAGAAAAGCAGTAATGG
>CAZMCX010000003.1:18752-25150 GCA_964565125.1 uncultured archaeon | reverse complement strand
TTTTGTCATGATTGCAGAACAGAAATGGCTAGATTGCACCGGAGACCAAGGTAATGTTATGGATCATATTGCAATACTGAGAAAAGATTGGAAATTGCTGCCGAAAATTCTTTCTGGAAAAAAGAAGATAGAAAGTAGGTGGTATATGGCACGGTACCCACCTTGGGGAAGAATACAAGCAGGAGATATTGTATACTTTAAAGATTCTGGAGATTTAGTAAGGATTAAGGCAGAAGTTGAAAAGGTTCTAAGTTTTGCAAACTATACAGAAAAAGAACTAAAAGAAATACTAGATAAATATGGGAAAGATGTAGATTTTGTTTCCCCTATTGACGAAGTTTATAACTGGGCAAAGGAAAGAAAGTATTGTATTCTAATTTTTTTGAAAAATCCTAAAGAAATAACTCCTTTTGAGATAAACAAGGCTGGATTTGGAAATGCCTGTGCTTGGATGTGTGTTAGAGATATTGAAAAAGTAAAGGTTTAGGAAAATATACTGTCCTCCTTGTTTTCATCAATGCTGCATGTGCTTGTTGGACCACAGGGAGATGGCGAAGGCTCATATTTTCCGATTTCTAAAAAGTTAAATAAGGTTGAGCTATCTTTTCCGGTGATCTCGTCAACTGCTTTTTTGATTAATTTGTTTGCTTCTTCCTCGCTTCCGCCTTGGTATCCGTAAAAGTAAGAACCAAGAGCAAATTCTTGTATTGAACACTTTGTACTGTCTGACAAACAAGCTTTAAGCTCATATTCGTGTAGCTTTAAAACTATGTCTCGAATACAATAAAACCCACAATTATAATCTTCTTGTAGCCCGAAGATAAAAAGAACTGCCGTGATATAATGATCTTGTTTTTCCTCTATTGTTAATGAGCTTTTTCCTTCTTTGTATCTTTTGTAAAACTCTATATTTAAATTTGTGCCATCGTCCATATTTATGCCATCGTGATCTCCCTCAGGGATATATGAATCTCCCCACTTTGACTGTTTATCATTACAAACCAGGTATTCGTTTGTGTTTATTGCTATAACTTCATGGAACCAGCTTGGAACCCCATGCACCATTTGATATAGGAAATAATGGGCTGTTTCATGCACATCAGCAGTAAGTTGTTCTGGTTTTGTTGGATTAGATTCGCCATAATCTCTATAACCATTAAGATTATGGAACATGACATAGTCTGCACCGCCCGCTCCGCCTTCAATTCCAGAACATCCTTCCTTTTGTTCACAGGTAAGGGCTGGATTATAGAATACTTTATAGGTCAGTTTGTTTGGTTTGAACTTAAAATAATCTACTAAACAGTTAAAAATTTCTGTTTGGGTTTTTACTAATTCTGGAAATAAAGGTTCAATTTTTGAACAGTCTGAGCAAGGGCTGGCATCTTCAATACAACCATGTCTATCTGCAAGAGCGGAGTATTCTGAACATCCGCAATCTACCTCAACAACATCACTGTGATATTCAGATAAAAACTGAGCTTCACAGTCATAGAAACACTCTTTGTTTATGTTGTCCATATTGAGAACTTTTCCAGAGTATTTTTCATTTCCATCGCAAACATAATTTCCACAAATGTTTGGGGTTTTTAGTTCAACTTTTTCACAAGTTCCAGAGGCATTACAAAATTCGTTTTTTTCACATATTTTATTACATTTATAAGTGTCTTTTTCTGTAAAATTTTTGAAGGCAGAAATATTTTTATCTGATTCTTTTATAAGATTTGTATTATTATCAGGAGTAGTTTGATTGTAATCATTTTCGTCGGTTCTATCTGAGTCAATAGTATCTGCTACACATCCAGAAAGAAAAATTGCAATAATAAAAATAAATCCAATAATAGTAATTGATTTCATAGTTTCATCTCCAAATGTGGTGGTTTAGTAATCCGTTTCTTCTGAATAAGAGGTAGGCATCATAAAAATCATCTAAATTTTCAGAATAAAGTGATGATTCACGTTGTTTATGGACTTGTTTTTTTGTTACTTTATTTTCTAGTCTTTCAAAAAGCACAGGATTTTGTTTTTTTAGATCTTTATATAAAATCCCAAGGCCGATTTTTGCCTGTTCCCAATAGGTCTTTGTTACGTTTGAGCCCCCACAAAAATAAAGATCAAAGTTATTTGCAAACTGTACAAATTCTTGCTTTGGAATTATTTTTGTTTCTTTATGAACATAATTTTTTAATAATTTTTGTAGAACTCCGCTTTTTCTTCTGGCCCAGAATTCAATAAGTTGTGTAGTTTTTGGAGAGTCATAACCAAATCTGCGAATTATTTTCATAAGCATACCGTCTACTGCTTGTATATTGTTTTTGGGGTAGAAATCCTCTAAGTATGGCCCTCGTCTAAAAATTTTTCTTTTTGGTTTTTCTCTTTCTAAAGGCATTTCGTTTGCAGGGAGATCATAATATCTGTTTATTGTGGTTCTTTCTTCAGGGCCATTCGGTAGTTGATTATAATGAGAAAAGTTATCTTGAACTCTTACCTTTGGAATTACTTTTCCTTTAGAAACATAACCTGGTTTTCGTGCTTTTACAGTCCAAGTAGTAGTGTCTTGAGTGGGTTGGCCTGTGTTTTCCCAAGCGCCTCTCCAGGTATTAAACTCCTGTTTTTGGCGTTATATATGAACATCGACTTTTCTGTTAATCAGTTGCCTTGGTTTTCTTCTTATAAGTCTTCGGCCCATATCTAAGATTAGGGAAGTGCATTTATAAATATATCTGTGATATAAAATATAATAAAATAACTTGTGTAAAGTCATAAGTTTATTGGAACTCAACTTTTTTTGGGTTTTTGAATTTGAATTTTAAAATTTTAACTGAAATTAAAATTTTTTTATTGCAATAAATATAAAGGTGTGAAAAATGGGTCGTACAAGTAAACCAAAAGCAGGATCTAAGGGTGTTTACCCGCGAGTAAGAGCAAAAACTATAATTCCTAAGTTTAATACATTTAAGGAAGAAAATGGAATAAAAGTGCAAAACTTCTTTGGGTATAAAGTAGGAATGCACCAGGTGTTTGGGGTTAATAAACACAAGGGAAGCGCCTATAACGGAATGAAGGTAAAAATTCCGGTAACTATTATAGAAGTTCCGAAACTTAATGTTGCGGGAATCAGATTCTATAAGGGAACGATTAGAAAGAAACCGATTAAGGAATTCCTGTTCAAGAAATTCCTATCAAAGAATATAGATAAAACTAATTCTACTTTAAGAAAAGGAAAAGATAAGGACATCAAGGAAATGGACGATTTTTATAATTTAAATAAAGAAGCAATTTCTAATGCAGTAATATTGGCAGAAACAAACCCCGCAGAAGCAGGATTGCCTAAGAAGAAATCAGAGATGGTAGAATTATATTTATCCGGAAAAGTAGACGAACAAATGGCTTTTATTAAAGAAAGGTTAGGAAAGCCAATAACAGTAGATGATTTTAGTAAAGAAAGTGCTCCATTGGATGTTACTGCAGTATCTATTGGTAAAGGATTCCAAGGAGTAATAAAAAGATATGGAGTAAAAAGAAGACACCACAAATCACAGAAAGGAGTAAGAAAAGTTGGGTCTATAGGTGCATGGCATCCTCCTCTAGTAATGCGGACAGCACCAATGCCTGGCCAGATGGGCTTCCACAACAGAACTATTATTAACTGTAAATATGTTGGAAAATGCGATTTTTTAAAAATGCCAAAGAGCTTTGGAAGATATGGAACAGTAAAATCCGAAGCAATTATGGTTGCAGGTTCAATCCCAGGTCCAAAGAAGAGAATGGTTGCATTAAGACATGGAATAAGAAAGTTTGTTGATACTAAATTCGATATTTCAGAAGTTTTGTATAATTAAGGGTTGATAAAAAATGAAAGTAAATGTTTACGACATAGCAGGGCAAGTTAAGAAGCAAATAACTTTGCCCAAAGCTTTTGATACTGAAATAAGACCTAGATTGATAACTAGGGCATATGTTTCTTCTTTGACAAAAAAGATACAACCAAAAGGAACATATATTGACGCTGGAAGAAACACATCAGCATTATATGTTGGAAAAAGAAGAATAAGAGATTCTTTGATCGCTGTTGGTGAAGCAAGAAAGCCAAGAACAAAGAATGCAAGACACCTGGTTCAGGGAAGAGTTGCAGGAATTCCCGGAGTAGTTGGGGGCCCCAAAGCACACCCACCCAAGGTAGAGACAGTAATTGCAGAGAAGATCAATAAGAAAGAACGGAAATTAGCTTTGGCATGCGCTTTAGCAGCAACAACAAATAGAGAGCTAGTTTTTGGAAAAGGACATATAGTTGATGAAAAAATGACTTTGCCAATAATAATAGAAGATAAGGTTGAAGGAATCAGAAAGACTAAAGATATATATAATATTCTAGAATCTTTAAAGATAGAGCAAGATGTAGAAACTGCTAAAAAGAAAAAAACAATGAGGGCGGGAAAAGGAAAGAAAAGGGGAAGAATCTACAGAAGAAAGAAATCAATCCTTTTTGTTGTTTCTGATGATAAAGCCAAAGCAATAAAAGGTGTAAGAAATTTAGAAGGGGTAGATGTTTCTACTGTTAAAAATCTATCTGTTGAGAAATTAGCTCCGGGCGGAAAAGCAGGGAGATTGGTAATATTTACAGAAAGTGCTGTGAACGCATTAGCTAAGAACGAGTGATATTTTTGGATAGGGTAAAAGAATAAAGAAGATTAAAAGTGAAATGGTGTGTAAAATGGACGCAAAGATAAATTATCCGGTAATAAGCGAAAAAGCAGTGAACATGATTGAAACTCAGAATAAAATTACATTTATTGTAACTAAAGACGCAACTAAACCCGAAGTAAAGAAAGCAGTAGAAGACAGATACAAGGTTAAAGTTGAAAAGGTAAATATGTTAAGAGATATGAACGGAAGAAAAAAAGCAATAGTGAAGCTAACAAAAGAATTCAAAGCTTCAGAATTAGCAAGTAAAATAGGAATGATATAATTAGGGAGTATAAAGGAAAGACAAATTAAACCAATGCCTGATGAAACAGGTTAAACTTTGGCGATTATAAGGTGTTATTATGGCAAGGCGATTGAAGCAGCAAAGACGGGGAAAAGGAAGTCCGAAATATAGAGCTAATAAGAGTGGTGTAAGAGCAAAATACGATATCAGAAAGACTGATGACTGTAAAGCAGAAGTTGTTAGTATAATCAGCAACACAGGAAAAACAGCCCCAGTTTCCGAAATTGTTTTGGAAAACGGAAGAAAGATGTATATCCCTGCAGTTGAAGGTGCTTATGTAAGCCAAAGATTAGAAGTTGGTCCATCAGCTAGACCTGAAATAGGAAATATAATGCCTATAGGAAATGTTCCTTTGGGATTTGTAGTTTCAAATATTGAATCAATTCCTGAAGATGGTGGTTCATTTATGAGGGCAAGCGGAACTTTTGGAATAATAATCGGAAAAGATGAAAAAGGTGTATATGTAAAATTAAGGTCAAAAGTAAAGAAAATAATAAGGCCAGATTGTCTATGTACAATCGGAAGAGTAGCAGGCGGTGGAAGAAAAGAAAAACCACTTTACAAAGCAGGAAATAATTTTTACTTACAGAGAGCAAAAGGCGGAAGGGTTTGGCCATCTACTAGGGGATATGCAATGAATGCAGTAGACCATCCTCACGGAGGAAGTGGACACAACTCATCTGGCAGAAAGAAGAATGCATCTAAGAAGTTCTCAACCCCTGGACAAAAAGTTGGTTCTGTAGGAGCAAGCAGATCAGGTAGAAAGAAGAAGTAAATTTAATAGAATGGGTATATTGAACTAAGTGATAAATATGGTAAGAGAATTTAGTTACAAAGGTTATGATTTAGAGCAATTAAAAAAATTGCCTATAGACCAGTTGAAGGAAATAATGCCTTATGGTGCAAGAAGAAAAATAAATAGAGGAATAAAACTAGACAAGAAAATGCTTAGAGCTATAGAGGCAAATAAAGCAGGAAATCCTCCAAAGAATATGGTAAAAACCCATTCAAGAGATTTATTGGTTATGCCTGATATGGTTGGGCTGAAACTTGGTATTTATAATGGAAAAATATTTGAGCAAGTTGAGATAAAGCCAGAAATGATTGGCTGTTACATAGGAGACTTTGTTTTGTCTAGAAAGATAGTATCTCACGGAAAAGCAGGAATAGGAGCTACAAAATCAAGCAAGAATGTGGCCAAAAAATAGTAATATTGGACTGTAAATAAGAGTGATAATTATGGCCAAGTTGCTGATTTCAAGAGAAATCCCAACAGGCAAAAAGCCAATTTGCTAGAAGCAAATTGCTTTAGGCCCTGAAATATTTTGCGGTTAGGCAAAATGCTTTCTTGGCCCAATAAAATATAAGATGTGATTTTATGGCATATTTTAAAGCAAAAGAAAATGAA
>CAZMCX010000003.1:3956-18652 GCA_964565125.1 uncultured archaeon | reverse complement strand
CCAATAAAATATAAGATGTGATTTTATGGCATATTTTAAAGCAAAAGAAAATGAAGCAAGGGCTTTATTATTAAACTGCCCAATCTCTCAGAAATTTTCAGCAGAGTTGGGAATGTATATTAAGGGAAAACCATACTCTAAAGTTGTGGCTTATCTTGACGATGTAATAGAAATGAAGAGATATGTTCCTTTGCCAAGATTTAATGATGATGTAGGTCACAGAGCAGGTATGGAAGGAAAAGTAAAGAGTGGAAGATACCCAGTAAAAGCAGCAAAGTTCTTCAAAAAAGCTTTGACTTTAGCAAAAAGTAATGCAGAGCACAAAGGATTAGATAGTGAAGATTTGGCAGTTGTGGGTATAGTTGCAAATCCAGGAGTAAGAAGACCGACTATCCAGCCTGGTGGAAGAAGAAGATTAAGATATACTAAATCAGTTCATTTGGAAGTTTTAGTAAGACAAAGACATAAACTAAAACCAAAGAAAGAAGAAAAGAAAGAGGATAAGAAGGTAGATACTAAAATAGAGGAAAAAGTAGAAGCTAAAAAAGAGTCAGCCCCAATTAAAACAGAAGAAAAACAAGATAAAGTTGCTGACAAGGCTACTAGCAAAACAGGAAAGGATTTGACCCCTACAAGTAAAACAAGATTTGCTTTGGCCCCGATAAGCAGTAAAATTCATACAAAAATACCTGCTAGAAAAGGGTAATGATATTGAATTAATGGCGTGATAATCATGATCGAGAGAAACTTTATACGGCAAGCATATAGAAAAATACAGATTGAGGATTTCTTTAGAAAGAACCTTAGTAAGGCGGGATTTAGCGGCGTTGAAATTGTAAAAACACCAATGGCTACTAAAATAATACTTACTGTTGCAAAGCCAGGTTTGGCAATAGGTTATAGTGGAAAGAATGTTAAAAAATTAACTCAAACATTGGAAACAAAATATGGAATAAAGAACCCAGTGTTGGAAATTAAGCCTATAGAAAACCCCGAATATAATGCTCAACACATAGTTAACAGTATTATAAACGGTTTAGAAAGAAATTTTTCTTGGAGATCTGTTGTATATAGAGCAGTTAAAGAATTAACTGTTACAAATTTAGAAGGATTTGAATTATTAATAAAAGGAAAACTTATGTCAAAAGGCGGAAGAAAGCAGAGATACAGGGTTCCATTTGGATATATGAAAAAAGCTGGAGACCAAGTTTCAAAAGTAAAGGTTGGAACTGGCGCAGCATATACAAGATCAGGAGCAATTGGAGTTACATTAAAGTTGATTCCGCCGGGAACTGTTTTCCCAGATAAAATTAGTAAAGATGAAATTTTAAATAAGGTAAGTAAATTATATGCAGTAATGTCTGAAGAAGAGAAAAAAGAAGTTGAAACTTTAGACAAAGAGCAGAAGAAGTAGAGGGATTTTTATGAAAGCAAAAGATTATCTGAAAAAGAGTTACGAAGAGCTTAACAAGGAGCTTGATGTATTACAAGAAAAATTAATGGAAGAAAGGGTTAAGCTGAAGATCGGAACAAAAGATGATAAGAAAAATCAGATAAGAAATGTAAAAAGAAATATTGCAAGAATATTAACAGTTATATCTCAGAAGAAAAGAGATGAACTAGCAAAAAGTATTATTAAAAAATAAAGGAGTTTGGACATAATGAGCGTTTTATGTGCGGTATGTGGTTTGCCAAAAGAACTTTGTGTTTGTAAAAAGATAATGGCAGAACAAGAAGAGATAACAATAAGAGAATTTAAGAAAAAATTCAAAATGGTGACTGATATAAGTGGTATTGATCCTAAAGAAGTAGAATCAATGGCAAAAGATTTAAAGAAAGAATTAGCTTGTGGCGGAACAGCAAAAGATAATATAATCGAGTTACAAGGAAGACATACAAGGAAAGCAAGGGCTTTCTTGATAAAAAAAGGATTTTCTCCCAAGAATATTAAAAGTTAAGGTTCAAAGAAAAGACAAAACACACTTTGGTGGCGAATGTACAAAGGTTTGGCACCTATATACAGGGGAAAGACATGGGAAAAAAAGAAATAATGGAATATTTAGGATTGGATGTAGAAATAGTGGAATCAAGTGATGATTCCCAAAGAGGAATTAAAGGAACGGTTTACAACGAAACGAAAAATGTTTTTGTTGTTGAATGTAAAGATGGTTTGAAGACCATCCCTAAGAAAGGGAAGATGTTTAAATTTAGAAATGGAAAAGAAGAATATTTAGTCAATGGAGACAAAATAAATTACAGGCCTGAAGAAAGAATAAAATTATGTTGGAGGACTTAAAATGGAAACAAAATATATCCCGAGGGGTTCATTTTTGGTTGGAAAAATAACTAAAATGAAAAGTGCAAAAACTGCTGTTGTTGAAAGAGAAATTGTGCACTTTGTCAAGAAATATGAAAGATATAAGAAAGTGAAATCAAGAATTGTAGTGCACATTCCTGATGAAATAAAAGTAGAAGTCGGGGACATTGTGAGAATTGGTGAAACAAGAAAAATTAGTAAGACAAAGAACTTCATAATTGTGTCTAAAGTTAAAGGTGATTCAGAATGAGAGCAATGTCCGCAACACCACAAAGAGCAGTGGCACTAAAAACTCATATGACTTGTGCTGATAATACGGGTGCAAAAGAAGTGTATTTAATAAGTGTATTCAACTTAAAAACAAGAAAAAGAAGAATACCAAAAGCAGGAATCGGGGATATGATAAATATAGTTGTTTCTAAAGGTAAGCCGGAATTAAGAAAGAAAATATTTATGGCCATTGTAATAAGAACAAAAAGTGGATTAACAAGAGCAAATGGATTAAAATTAAAGTTTGTAGACAATGCAGTTGTATTAGTAGATAAAGATGGGGTTCCCAAAGGAACAGAAATCAAAGGCGCGGTTCCCAAAGAAATTGGAGAAAGATGGCCTAAGATTGCAGGAAAAGCGTCTATGATTGTATAATATTTAAGGTGATATAATGGTAAAATCAGATATCGAAAGAAAAAGAAAGTTGAATGCTCCTTTACATAAAAAGCAAAAGGAATTAAGAGTTCACTTGTCAAAAGAACTGAGAGATAAATATAAGATGAGGGCCCTGCAAGTAAGAAAAGATGATATTGTAAAAGTAATGGTTGGAAAATATAAAGGCAAAGAAGGCAAGATTGTAAAAGCAAGTGTTGCAGATAGTTATGTTAATATTGATAATTTAAAGATAAAAAAAGTTGATGGGAAGGAAATTTACGTAAAATTCCAGCCTTCAAATTTGATAATAAAAGAACTTAGCTTGAATGATAATATAAGATTAGCAAAACTTAAAAGAGAAAAAAAAGTACAGAAAATGAAATTAGAAAAAAAAGAAACTCCAAAGAAAGTAGATACAAAAAAAGAGTCAAAGACTTTGGCTCCTACAAAAGCATCTACAAAAGTAGTAAAGAAAGTTGTTAAGAAAGGTGAATAAAATGGCAAATAAAGGCGGAAGTTCAACTCAAAAAAGAATAAGTTATTCTGGACCAAAGCATGTTCTGAAAAAAGATCATATCTTTTTAGTAAAAACTGCCCCCGGCACAAAAGCAGAAAAGAAAAGTGTGTCTATGGCTGTTGTTTTGAGGAACATTTTGAAAGTTGCAAATGACTTAAGAGAAGTAAAAAAAGTTTTGCAGACAAAAACAGTTTTAGTAAATGGTGTAAGAATAAAAGATTACAAATTTCCTGTTGGATTGTTTGATGTTATAGATATAGAAGATACAAAAAGAAAGTATACTTTTGTTCCACATAAGAATAAGAAAATGGATATTATAGAAATAGATTATAAAAAACCAGATTTAAGATTAAGCAAAATTGTTGGAAAGAAAACCGCAAAAGGCGGAAAGAAATTATTATTTTTGGACAACGGGTATAATATAAATATAGATAAAGGTAAGTACAAAGTAAATGATGTTGTAACTTATGATTTTAAAGCAAAGAAAATAAAAGACCACTATGAGTTTAGTGAAGGCGTTAGAGTAATATTTATAGAAGGAACACACATTGGAAATGTGGGTAATGTTAAATCAATAGTTTTGGGGGACGAAGTAAAGAAAGGAGAAATTGTTGTTAAAACAAAGAAAAAAGAAGTACGAAGTTTGTTGGATTATGTATTTTTGTTACCTGATGACTTTGATTATTTAGTACAATGATATTTATGGTGTGTAAAAGAGTGTGATAAAATGTCTAAAGAGCAAGCAAAAGAAAGCAAGGTAGTTGAGCAAAAACCAGTGTCAAAAGTAGAGGTTAAACCAAAAGTAGAAGCCAAAAAAGAGTCTGTAAAAGTAGAAGCTAAACCGGAAGCTAAGAACGAAGACAAAGTAAACCAAGGCAAAGCAGAGACAAAGGTAGAGCCTAAGAAAGAGCCAGCACCAATCAAAGCAAAGGAAAAGCAGGATAAGGTTGCTGACAAGGCTACTAGCAAGGCAACTGTGAAAAAGGTGAAAAATCCAAACAACACAATGAGGGAATTACAATTAGATAAAGTAGTTTTGCATATGTGTGTTGGGGATAATGCGGGAAAACTGCAAAATGCTAAAGAAATTTTAGTAAGATTAACTGAAATGAAGCCTGTTGAAACTAAGGCAAAAACAAGATTGCCAAAGTGGGGTATAAAACCAGGCCTGCCTATTGGAACCAAGGTTACTTTAAGAGGCAAGAAGGCAAAAGAAATCTTGACAAGAGTTTTCAAAGCATATAAAAACCAAATAAAATCAAAAAGCTTTGATAAAAATGGAAACTTTGCTTTAGGGGTAAAGGAATATATTGACATACACGGAATGAAGTATGACCCCAAATTAGGATTACTTGGATTTGATGTAATAGTAAATTTAAAAAGAAGAGGATATAGAGTAAAGAATAGATTACTTTACAGAAAAAGTGTTGGAAACGCACATAAGGTTACAAAAGAAGATGCGGTTACATATGTAAACAAGACCTTCGGGGTTGATGTAATATGACAGATAAGAAAAAAGTTGTTTGTAAGATCTGTAGTACAAATAGAGGCCTAGTAAAAAAATATAATCTTTATATTTGTAGAAGATGTTTCAAGAACAATGCAATAAATTTGGGATTTAAAAAATATAACTAAAGGTGTTCATATGAGTGTAGATGTATTTTCAGATGCAATGATAATAATTAAAAATTCAGAATTTGTTGCTAAAAGAAGCTGTAGCATAACGCCAGCAAGTAAGTTGATATTGGCAACATGTAGTCTTTTGAGAGACCTGAATTATATTGAGGGGTTTGATGTTAAGGAGAATCCAAGGGGAGGAATCCTTGAAGTTAAACTTAAAGGCGCAATAACTGAGTGTAAGGCAATAAAGCCAAGATATTCTGTTCAGGTTAGTGATTATGAAAGATTTGAGAAAAGATATCTTCCATCTAAGAATATAGGTTATTTAGTAGTTTCAACTCCTAAAGGAATAATGGCTCATAGAGAAGCCAAAAAACAAGGAATTGGCGGAAAATTAATGGCATATGTATATTAAAGGTGAATAAAATGGAATCAAATATTAAAGTTCCGGATAACGTTGAAGTAAAATACGAAGGCAAAAACTTCGTTGTTAAAGGGCCTAAGGGTAGTGTGTCAAAAAAGAATCCCATTAGATTGGTTGATGTAGAATTGAAGGGGAAAGACATAATCCTTAAAACAAAAAACGAAAAAAAACCAGCTAGAGCCCAAATGATGACTTTATCCAAGAATATTAAGAACATGATGTCGGGAGTTTGTAAACCATATACCTACAAGATGAGTATAGTGTATTCTCACTTCCCATTAAGTGTTTTAGTAAAGGACAATGTATTTATAATATCTAACTTTGCAGGTCAAAAGAAGCAAATAAAAATTAAGGTTGTAGATAATGTAAAGGTTGAAATTAAAGGAAAAGATATTTTCATAACTTCTGTAGACAAGAATGCTGCAGGTCAGGTGGCTGCTAATATTGAAGGAAAAGCAAAAGTAAGATCTAAGGATAGAAGAATTTTCCAAGATGGAATTTATATAGTTGAAAAAGGTGTTCAAAATGAATGATATTAAAAAAACAAGTGCAGTTAAGAAAGCAGTGGCACAAAAAGTAGAGCCAGCACCAATCAAAGCAACGGAAAAAACAGAAAAAATTGCTGACAAAGCTACTAGTAAACCAAAAGCCAAAGCAAAACAAAATAAAAAAGAAAAGAAAAGAGTGGCCCCCACAAGCATAATTGCAAGATTAAAGAAATTAATTGCAAAGAAAAAGAAACACCCAACTTTTAGAGGAAGATTTGGAATAAGACAGATCCGAAGCAAAGCTAAAGATAAATTTAACAAGTGGAGAGTTCCTAGAGGAATAGATATTAAATGGAGAAAAGGAGATGGCTGTAGAGTAAAAGGTGGTTACAAGAACCCTGAAGAAATAAGAGGTCTACATCCATCGGGATATAGAGAAACAAAAGTATGTAATGTTAAAGATTTAGATAAAGTACAGAAAGAAACACACGCAGCAAGGATAAGTTCTACTGTAGGAAAGAAAAAGAAAGAGTTTATTAGAAAGGAAGCAGAAAAGAAAGGCATAAAGATGCTGAATTAGGGGGAATAACTATGAATATGAAATCTTTTAGAGAACAGGTTTCAAAATTGCTTAATGTTGGAAAGTCAAAAGTTTGGATTTCCCCTGATGCAACTACTGAAGTGAAAAAAGCCATTACAAAAGATGATATTAAAGAAATGGTAACTAATGGGACAGTAAAGAAAATAATTTCTGGCCAAAGCCGAGGTAGGGCAAGAAAGCTGAAAGCTAAAAAGACTGCAGGAAGAAGAAGAGGTCCAGGAACAAGAAAAGGTGCAAAAACAGCAAGAACTAGACCTAAAGAAGAATGGATAAAAAAGGTTAGAGCACAAAGAAAATATATTAGAGAGATGAAAGACAAAAGTGAGATAGATTTTATACTATATAAAGAGCTTTACTCTAAAGTAAGAGGTGGATTCTTTAGAAGTAAGAACCACATAAAGTTGTATGTTGATAAGGTGAAAAAATGAAAAAACACGATTATAGGCGAAGAACAGAACTTAGAACCAACTACGAAAAAAGATTCGGCATGTTAAAGTCTAAGATCCCTAGAGTTGTGGTTAGATTAACCAACAAAAGAGTGATAATGCAATATGTTTTACATGACGTAAAAGGAGATAATGTAAAACTAAGCGTATTTTCTGATGTTCTTTCTGGACTTGGGCTCAAAGCAGAGTCATATAAGAGCAGGTATTGCGGATATTTGGCAGGTTACTACTTTGGAAAAAAAGTGGTTGCTTTAAAATTTAAAAAAGAAGCAATTTTGGATTTAGGAATGCAAAAAATCCACAAAGGCGGAAAACTTTTTAGTGTTTTAAAAGGAATGGTGGATTCTGGATTATCAATAGCTCACGAGCCAGAAATTTTGCCAGAAATGAAAACTTTATTGGCAGGAAAACCAGAAGCAGAATTAAAAGAATATTTAACGAAAATAGACATGTTGAAGTTTTAAGGGGAATAATCCATGGTAGATAAATATAAGTTAGCAAGAAAGAACAGAGTGGATAAAAAAATTGCAGTAGAAGCAAAGAAAAAAACAGATACTGAAAAGCAAGATAATATCCGAGAAATGGTTGTAAAAAAGCAACTGCTGGCAAGATATTCAATGGCTGACTGGGCTCCCCAAACTGTTTTAGGAAAAAAAGTTAAATCTGGAGAAATAAAATCTTTAGATGAGATTTTGGCAAAAGGACTAAAAATATTGGAACCACAAATAATTGATTTCTTTTTGGAATTAACTGAGAAAGTTGTTGATATTAAGAAAACATCATATGTAAGAATGTCAGGAAGAAGATACTCTTTTAGAGCAACTGTATTAATTGGAGATAGAAGAGAATACTTAGGATTAGGAACTGAAAAAGACACTGATAAGTTAACGGCAATCGCAAAAGCAGCTAAGAAAGCAAGACTAAATGTGATAAAAGTAAACCATGGATGCGGAGCATGGGAATGTAACTGCGGAACTCCTCATAGCCTTCCATATAAAGTAAATGGAAAATGTGGTGGAGTGAAAGTTGAGCTAAAGCCAGCACCAAAAGGAACCGGATTAGTTGTTGCAAAAGCAATTAAGGAAGTATTTAATTTATGTAATATTAATGATGTGTGGGGCAGAGGATTTGGAAGCACAGGAACAACTCTGAACTTTGTAAAAGCCACAATGGATGCGTTATCAAAAACAAATAGGTGGTAAAATGACTTTATTAGCAGTAATTAGATTAAGGGGTGCCGCAAAGAAAAGTACTCAAGTAAATTATGCTTTGAAAATTATGGGTTTAACAAGAGTAAACCATTGTGTTATTGTTAAATTAGATGATGTTATGAAAGGTCAACTTGACAAAGTAAAAGACTATGTAACCTACGGTGAAATAGATGATGCAACATTGAAAGCAATGGTGGAGAAAAGAGGAAGATTAGAAGGGCACAAAAGATTAACTCCTGAATTCTTTAAAGAAAAGAAAGTTACTTTGGAAAAAGTAGTTGAAATGTATAAAGAACCAAAGAAAGTTTATGAATTGGGAATAAAGAAAGTATTTAGATTAAGCCCAGCATCAAAAGGATTAAAATCAATAAAGGCAACATTTAGACAAAAGGGGGATTTAGGCCCCAGAGGAAAAGAGATAAACACTCTTTTGAATAAAATGATATAATTTTTTTAATTCTGAATAAGTGGTTTTGTATGGTTGTAAGACAAGAACGAAGAAAAAAAAGATATTTAGGAACAAGAACTAGGGGTGCCGGAGATACTAAGAATAGAAGAGGCGCAGGCTCTAGGGGTGGAAGAGGAAGAGCAGGGCATTTTGGTCATCACTGGATTAAGTTTATTGATGAAGAAAAGAAAGTTTCTCAAAAAGGATTGACTAAAGATGTAGCAATATCTTTATTAATGTTAAATGAATATGTAGATAATCTTGTTGATGCGGGCACAATTAAAAAAGCAGATCTTGAAAAAGGAATAGAAATTGATTTTGCAGAAAACAAAAGGTTTAAAAAATACACAAAAGTAATTGGCAGAAAAGAGCCAAAATACAAGTTCATGTTGAAAAATATAAAAGCTATAGAAAATGTTAAGAAGATGGTTGAAAACAAGGGAGGAAAGATAGAATGAGTATAATGGATAATGTTTTTAGGGTTATTCCTGAAGTAATAGCTCCAAAAGAAAAGCCATCTTTAACATCTAAGCTTAAATGGACACTATTAATCTTAGTTGTGTTCTTTGTTTTGGGTATGATTCCAATCTACGGATTGAGTTCATCAGCCCAAATAGGTTTAGAACATATCCAATATTTATTGGCAAGTAAAATAGGAACAATAATTAGTGTTGGTATAGGCCCAATAGTTGTAGCATCCATTATACTGCAGTTACTAGTTGGAAGTAAAATAATAAATATGGACTTCTCAGATCCAGCTCAAAGAGCAAGATTTAGCAGTTGGCAAAAGTTATTAGCAATTATCTTATCTTTCTTTGAAGCATTTATTTATGTAAAAATGGGGCTTTTGGCTCCAGAATCAGGAAGGTTTTTTTTGGTTTTATTGCAGGTAGCAATTGGATCAATAATATTATTATATTTAGATGAAGTTGTAAAGAATTATGGATTTGGTTCTGGAATTTCTTTATTTATTGCGGGCGGTGTTGCAAGCACAATATTAATTAGAATATTTAATCCATTTACCTATGGTGCAGGTTTGTCTATAGGCCACGCAACAATTAACTTTGCATCTGCAGATGGTTTGTTATGGTCATTTTTCCATAACATGGGAACAAGTGGGTTTTTGTTAAGTTTTGTGAACAATCTCCTGCCAATAATGTTTGCATTGGTAATATTTTTCATAGTTGTTTACTTTGAAGGAGTTCATGTAAATATTCCTTTGACAGTTGGGCAAAGAGGGGCGATGGGTAAATATCCAGTAAAGTTCTTCTATGTGAGCAATATGCCTGTAATATTGGCTGCTGCTTTGTTTGCAAATATACACTTACTTGCACAATGGATTGCGAAAGGAACAGGGGTATTTTCAGTAATATTTTCATTTATTGATAAAGTCGTTAACCCAACAAGAAGTGTAGTCCTCGATGTCCTCAACCAAGTAATTGGTGGGGGTTCAGAATGGGGTTATATTCTGTCTAGTATAGGATATGCTTTGTTGTACATAGTTGTATTAACTGCGGCATGTGTTTTGTTTGGAGTACTTTGGGTTCAGATGGCTGGTCAGGATTCAGGCTCTTTAGCTAATCAGTTAAATAAAAGTGGAATGTATTTGCCCGGATTTAGAAGAGACCCAAGAGTAGTAAAAGGTGTTTTGGATAGGTATATTCCGACAATTACGATCTTAGGATCGATATTTGTTGGGCTTATGGCCGGATTTGCGGACATTACTGGTGCAGTAGGAACTGGAATGGGAATACTGTTAACAGTTGATATTTTATATAGAATGTATGAGGAACTAGTAAGAGAACAAGCACCTCAGTTGCTTCCAATGTTAGGGAAGTTTATGGCTCGGTGATATTGATGTGGGCAGTTTTTATTGTAGGGACATTGGGATTATTGGTTTCAGCAATTAGTTTTTATCTGAAAAAAAGATCAGAAAAAAAATATGGTATAAAAGAAAAACAGAAAGAGGTTAAAGAGAAACAAAAAGAAATGAAAGAACTTTTGAAAAGTTCTGCAACAAACCCCAAAGCAAAAGAAAAAACAGATAAACTTCAAAAAGAGATAATGGAGTTGTCTATGTCAATGATGAAGGGAAATATGTCAAATATGATATATCTGTTTATTATTGGAATAATAATTTTGTTTATTGTGCAGATATATTTCTTGCACGCTGAATTTCCAGTAGGAAAATTTTTGGGGTTAAGCCCAGCATTAGTGTGGTATATATTAGTTGCAATAGTTTCAGGGATTTATTATAGTGTAGTATTTAATTTATTAGAAAAAAGAAAAGTGTTTGGATAAAGTGATTATCATGAGACCTGGCGCAAGAGTAATGAAGAAAAAAAGAGTAAGAGTTCCAAGTGGGGAATCTAGAGTTAGTTTGATAAGACAGAAGAAGACTAAGGTAAGCTGTGGAATGTGTAATGAAAGAATATTGTCTGCAAACAATAGTAGAGGATTATCAAAAACAGAAAAAAGGCCTTCAGTATTGTTTGGAGGGGTATTGTGTTCAACATGTAGGGATAAAGTTTTTGAGAACACAATAAAAGTAAAAATCGGCGCAAAAAAAGAAGAAGATCTAACAATAACAATGAGAAAGTTTGTTTCTCAGGCAATAAAGAGGATTGGGAAGTAGTTATAAAGAGAATTATACTCAAGAATATAGCTGGGAAATATGGGTTGTAGGTGAAAATGATGATTATAACTATTGCAAGTAATGGTTATGAGGATATAGAACCTACTTGTAAAGCTATTGCTTTGAGGTATGGCTTGAAATTTGAACCAATAGAAGACAATGTTCCTAAAGAAGAAGGTTTTTTTAATAAACCAAAAAAAGACACAATCTATAAGGGTATGTTGGCTGTGTGGAAAATAAAAGATCCGGATGTAAGAATTTTTTTGAAAGCATCTTTGGAAAATAAAATTAGATATTTAGTTGAAAATAAAAAAATAACAATTGAAGACGCAAAGAAAGAAATTGAAACAAAAGATAGTGAAATGAGGGAATATTTTACAAACAATTATGGTTTGAATGTAAAAGATTATGGAAATTATGATTTAGTAATTAATATTGACAAAATTAATTCTTCAGGAATTATTGATGTTATGGAAAAATATTTAAATAAGATGAAAAAATAAGGTGTTAAATATGAAAATAATTGATGTTGGAAGAGTTTGTATAATAAAACAAGGCAACGATTTTGGAAAAGTTGTAATGATTGCATCAATAGATGCAAAGTCAAATATTGTTGGAATTGAAGGATTAAAATTTAAGAATAGAAAAATAAATATGCTTCATTTGTGGCCTTTGGATCAGGCAGTAAAGAGTGTTGAAGAACTTAAGAAGGTAAAATTATAATATTATTTTTGAGGTGTTTAAATGGCAAAAAAAGAAGAAAAACAAAGAAAAGGTAATTATGGTAAAAACAAAGATAGAAATTCTAAAGAAGTAAAAACAGAAAAAAAGGTTTTTGTGCCCAAACCACAAAAAATAGAATCTAGTGAAGGAATTGTTAGAATTATTGATACTGATGTTTCTGCAGGTAAATCTGTTCAGACTGTACTTGGAAAAATAAAAGGAATTGGAACAAGATACAATGTTGCAGTTGCAAGGGTTTTTGAATTAAAAACAAAATTGCCGCCAACCACAAAAATAGGGAAATTAGATGAAAAGCAAATGGCTTTATTGGACGATATTGCAAAAAATCCTTTGAACTATGGTTTTCCAAGTTGGTTTGTTAACAAACCAGAAGATATTTGGGACGGAAAAGCAAAACATCTTTTAGGGTCAGAGTTAATGTTTAATGACAAAGAAGAATTAGATAGATTAGGTAAGATGAGACATAGAAAAGCAATAAGAAGAGTGAAAGGCCTGCCTGTAAGAGGACAAAAAACAAAGTCAGGATTTAGAGGAAAAGGAAGAAGTATAGGGGTTGTAAAAATAGCCAAATAATTTTTATGGTGATATTAATGGCAAGTTTGAATTTATGCTCACAAGTTCGCAGAAATATCAAACAGGCCATCAAAAATAGGACGTGATATTAATGGGAGATCCAAGAAAATTTTCAAAGAAATATAGTGTTCCTAAAAAAAGGTTCGACAAGGAAAGAATACCTGAAGAAAGGGACATGTTAAAAAATTATTGTTTAGTAAACAAAAAGGAATTGTTCATGTTTAAAACAATGTTAAGAAAAAAGAGAAAGTCAGCAAGAGATGTATTGGCTTTACCATCAGACCAACTAGAAAAAGAGAAGAAAATATTAATAGACTCTTTGAAAAAGTATGGTTTGTTGAAAGACGACGCAACACTTGATAGTGTATTATCTTTGAAAATTGAAGATTTGCTTGAAAGAAGATTAGTTATGCTTGTTTTCCGGAAAGGATTAGCAACTACATTAAGTCAAGCAAGACAATTTATTGTTCACGGACACATAGCAATAAATGGAAAGAGAATTACTTCTCCAAATGCTTTAGTTACTGTAATCGATGATGTAACAGTTGCATATTATAAAGGAAAGAAACCAAAGGTTTTGGAAGTAGAACTTAGAAAACCAAGACTTCAAGCAGAGTCAGTTAAACAAGCAGTAGATCTGAGCCCTGCTACCGAAAAAGAAAAGGCGGTATTATTATGAATAAAGCAATAGTAAATATATTTGCATCCCACAATAATATTATTATTTTGGCAACAGATATAACTGGATCAGAAACTATAGTTAGAGTAACTGGTGGTATGATCACTAAGGCTCAACATAAAGAAGGTGGCCCATACACCGCAATGAAGGCTGCAGAACAAGTAGTTGATGCTTTAAGAAATAAAGGTGTAAGTAGTATAGTTATAAAAGTAAGGGCATCAGGTGGAATAAAACCAAAGAACCCGGGTCCTGGGGCAGAAGCAGCAATAACTTCTTTAACTAGGGGCGGGTTAAACATATTAGAAATTGAAAATGTTACTCCTATGCCACATGATAGCTGTAGAAGAAAAAAGAGATATAGATCAAAAGAGAAGAAATAATTTTTTGCAGTATACAACACAGGTGGGGCCTAACCGAAGCGGTTCTTGTCCTATATGTTAGGTGATGTTTGTGAAGATGGAATTAATTAATGCGGATAAGGAAAAAGGAAAGTATTGTTTTCTTCTAAAGGATGTAGACTACACCTTTATGAATTTTTTAAGAAGAGCAATAATGACTGAAGTTCTTACAATGGCAGTAGATGAGGTAATATACTATAAAAATGAAAGTGTAATGCCGGATGAATTTTTAGCAAATAGAATTGGATTAGTTCCAATAAAAGGAGAAATATCTGATGTATCTAAAGGATATATTAAGAAAAAAGGTGGAATGGTTTATAGTAATGACATTCAGTCAAATGATGTTGATGTTCTATATAAAAACATACCTTTGGTTAAATTAAAAAAAGATTGTGAAGTAGAAATTGAGCTTAAAATGGGAAAAGGAACTGGAAAAGAGCATGTTAAATTCCAGCCAGCATTAGTTTATTATAGAGAATTCGCAGAAACACAAACAAAAGAAAAACTTCCTAAAGAGATAGAAAAATTAGTTGCAGAAGGACAACTAAAAAAGGACGGAAATAAATTAGTTATTTCTGAAACTGCATCATATGATTTTTGTAAATATTGCTTAGAGCAAGCAGGATTTAAGGTAAAATTATCAGAAGATATATTTTATTTATATTTAGAATTATTCAAAAACAAGGATTTAGAAGACATCTTTATTGATGTTGATGAATACTTGAAAGAATATTTTAAAAAGATTTCAGCAAAACTGAAATAATGGCTATTTGCGAAAAGCAAATAGGGAACCTAGGCCAGCCAGTAGGGCGGAATATCCTCTATGGGATATGGTCATTTTGCTAAAGCAAAAGTTTTGTTTTACCTAGGATTTTTTAAAAATCACGGTGGGGGTACCGAAGTGGTCAAACGGGCAGGACTTAAGACAACCCTTTTCCGCTTTCGCGCAA
>CAZMCX010000003.1:0-3856 GCA_964565125.1 uncultured archaeon | reverse complement strand
TTATGTTTAAAGAGTGATAGAAATGAGAAAGAATTTAGATTTGAATTTAAAGAAAATAATAATTGCATTGGAAAAAGCCGGAAAGAAAGGTCAAAAGTACTTTTTAGATGTTGCAGAGGATATAGATGTTCCATCTAGAAGGGCATTTAGTGTTAACCTTTCAAAGATTGAACTGCTTGCATCAAAAAACAACAAAGCAGTATTTGTTGTTCCAGGCAAAATATTAGGTACAGGAGTAATAACAAAAAAAGTAAACATTTACGCTTTTTCATACTCTGGAGTTGCAGTTAAAAAATTGGCAAATATTGGAGTAAAAGCAAAAAATTTGGAAGAATTAATTGCTGAAAAACCAAAGAATGTTATATTAGTTAAATAAGGTGTCTGTTATGGTAGTAAAAAAAGAGATAAAAGTAAAATCCAAAGCTGTTAAACCAGAATCAAAGATAATAAACTACGATTTTGAGAACACAGTTTTGGGACGGGGTGCAACATATGTTGCAAAAGAAATACTTTCTGGAAATACCGTGAATATTTATAATGCAGATAAAGCAGTTATAAACGGAAATAGAGCAGACATATTTGAAAAATATAAGGAAAAACAGGATTTTGCTGGAAAGGGAAATCCTTTGAAGGGGCCACATTATCCAAAAAACCCTTCTGGAATAGTTAGAAGAGCAATTAGGGGTATGATAAAAAGAAAAAGAGCAAAAGGAATGGATGCTTATAGAAGATTAAAAGTATTTGTTGGAACAGATCCAGCAGTTAAGATGGTAAAACTTGAAAAAGCAATGGCAAACCCGATTAGAAAGAATGTTGCTATTGCAGAAATTTCAAAGTTTTTGGGTTCTAAATGGTGATATTAATGGTTGTTAAAGAAGCTAAGAAAGCAGTAGAAAAAAAAGTTAAAGAAATAAAGGCGGCAAAGAAAGAAGTTAAAGTTGAAGTAAAAAAGGAAGTTAAGCCAAAAGCTAAAGAAAACCAAGGCAAAGCAGAGCCAAAAGTTTTGGCGCCTACAAAAGAATCAAAAGTAAAAGTAGAAAAGAAAGTTGATGTTAAGAAAGATATTAAGAAAGAGATAACGGTAGAGCCTAAGAAAGAGCCAGCACCAATCAAAGCAAAGGAAAAGCAGGATAAGGTTGCTGACAAGGCTACTAGCAAGACACCTACAAAAGCAGTAAGAAAAACTAAATCTGCGAGTAAAAAAGTAAAGAAAAAATATGTTCTAGTAAAAGCAAAAAGAAAGACAGCAATTGCAACAGCAAGAATTTCCGAAGGAAAAGGAAGAATAACAATAAACAAAAAACCAATTGCAGTTATAGATAATAAACATCTTTATAATTTAGTTAGAGAGCCATTATTGTTAACAAACAACTTTAAGAATGGGTTAATAAACGGGGTTGACATAGAAGTTGTAGTAAGGGGCGGAGGATTTATGAGCCAGATAATTGCATCAAGAGGCTGTATTTCTAAGGGGTTAGTAGAATACTATAAAGATGATAAATTAAAAGAAATGTTTATGAAATATGATAAATCTTTGTTAGTAGATGATGCAAGAAGAAAAGAAACTAAGAAACAGTTAGGTACTGGTGCGAGGGCAAAGAAACAAAGATCTAAGAGGTAGAATCCTTTAAATTATTTTTTATTGTTTGAGTGTGATATTATATGATGGTTCCGGTAAGATGCTTTAGTTGTGGAAAAATAGTTGCAGATGACTACGAAAAGTTCAAAGAGCTAGCAAAAAGGAAACCAACAAGTGAAGTTTTCAAAGAATTGGGGATAGACAGGCCGTGCTGTAGAAGGATGTATCTGACTACAGTTGAGTTTATCGATGAGTTAATGGAATATCAAAAGTAATACTCTTATAGGGTTGTGTTTGATATAACCAAGATGGTGAAGATAATGGCTGTGAAGGTATACAAAATATATGATTCAAGGGCAAGCGAAACTGTATTGGCAACATATAATAATCTAGTTTTCGCACAATCTCCTTCTGGAAAAAGTGTTGGCACTTATGAAGTTCCAGTTGCTCCAGAAGGTGTTGATAAAGCGGTTTTGTTTGCACAAAAAAAAGTAATCCCCAAATTAGATTTTGGAATCAACCAAAAGGATTTTGATTCAGAATTAGAAAAACTTTGCGGGGAAAACTTTTCAAAAAGTGGATCTGCAGTTTCAGTAGCATTATCTATACTTAATCTTAGAATATCTGCTTACAACAAAAAAAAGTCGGTTTATGAGTTATATAATAAAAACCCAAAGAAAGAAGATTTGCCTTGCCTTTTGTCTAATACAATCGGTGGTGGATTACATACTCAAAATAAAATGCCTATACAGGAAATTTTGGGAACAAGTAAGCAAAATGATTTCTCAAAAAGAGTAAAAGACGGGATACAATTTTACAAAAGTGTTGAAAAAAATTTGAATGATAAGAAAATATTTTTTGGAAAGAATGATGAAGGGGCAATAGCATTTAACGGGGATTATAAAGAATCTTTGGATATTGCTTTGAAGAGTAGGCCAAATAATTTTGAGTTGGGAGTAGATTTTGCATCAAATAGCTATTATAAAAATGGAAAATATTTTTTTGGAAACAAGAAAATGAACGAAAGAAAATATCTGAAATTTATAGAATCTGTAATTGAAAAATATAAATTATTTTTTGTTGAGGATCCAGTAACGGAGAATTCATTTGAAGCATCTGCGGAACTTGTTGACAAATTTGGAAAAGAAAAAATAATCTGCGGAGACGATTTGTTTGTAACAAATGTTGAAAGACTTAAAGAGGGCATAAAAAACAAATCAGCAAATGGAATTATAATTAAACCAAATCAGATAGGATGTTTATCAAAAACTAAAGAGGTTGTTGATTTAGCAAAAAGCAAGGGAATAACTCCAGTGATATCACATAGGTCTGGGGAAACTTGTGATACAACAATTGCACAATTAGCAGTAGGTTGGAAAATTCCGTACCTAAAAGAATCTTTAATGAATGGGGAGAGAATATCAAAAATAAATGAATTAACAATGATTTATAATGATTTGAGTAAATGATGTTTAAACGGTGATTATGATGTCAAAAGAACTATTATTGAGTCCAGAAGAATTTTTGAAGAGTGGAATCCATATCGGAACCAAGTATAGATCCAATGGAATGAATAGATTTATCTATAGCAACAAAAAAGATGGTCTAAAAGTTTTATCTATTGAGGATATTAGTGAAAGAGTAAAGCTTGCGGTGAATATTCTTAAAGATTATGATACAGACAAAATTGTTGTGGTTGGAAGAAGAATTTATGCTACAAAACCAATCCAAGTTTTTGCAAGTATATTTGGGTTTAAAGTAAAGACCGGGAGATTTATTCCGGGAAGTTTTACAAATACAACAATAAAAGACTTTATAGAACCACATTTAGTGTTTGTTGCTGAGCCAGACTTAGATTATCAGGCAGTAAAAGAAGCGAAAGAGATAAAAGTACCAACAATTGCTTTGTGTACAACTCAAAACAGAACTGAATATATTGATTTCATATTACCTTGTAATAACAGAGGTAGAAAGAGTTTAGCAACTATGTATTGGTTGTTGGCAAGAGAGCTAATGTTGGTTAAGGGTATGATAAAATCTAGAATCGATTTTAAGAAAAAGGTTGAAGACTTTGAATATAAGCAAGGCAGGGAAGATAGACAAAGACCTCAACGTAATTCAAACCCAAGACGTGGCGGCGGCAGAGGCGGAAGTGGTGGTGGCTTTAGAGGCAGAAGATCTCCTTCTCAAGGTGATAGACCGTTCCAGCCAAGAATTCCAGGCCGAGGCTTTGGCAGATCTAGAGCTTAATCTCTAGATTAGTTTTTCTTTTTTTAT
>CAZMCX010000002.1:16259-25793 GCA_964565125.1 uncultured archaeon | reverse complement strand
GGGAATACCTCTTTGAAACACCAATCCCCCCTTTCTCTTCCTTCAACAAATCATACTCTGTTGCCAAATGCTCTACCACTCGCTTCAAATAATCAGAATTTTCAAGTTTTTCTCCAAACAGTTTTTTTGCCTTCTTAAAACTAGCAACAACATACTCTCTTTTTTTCTCATTACCGGCACACATTTCTTCAATCAAAGCCAGCTCTTTGACAGCAACCTTGTGCGACCATTTCCGAACCGCCTGCCTTTCAGTTAAAGCACCAAAAATTTCTCTATTAACATCAGCCAATTTCTTTTGCCTACGCCCTAACAAACTCAAAAACTGGGTTCTTGCTTCAGCATCAGTTTTAGGCATTCTGGGCTTTCTTCCATGTTTTGCAGTACGCAAAACCCTTTGCCACTCTTCTGGAGAAATCTCTTTAACAGCAAAAGAAGGCGTCTTAGAAGGTTTTCGTCTCAGCATAAACAATCAACAACAAAACAATGGTTGCAAAAGAATAAATTCCTTTGGGTCTTGGCTTTGGTTCTTAGAAACGATAGTTAATAAATGGCTTGAACTCTATTTTAGTTTAATAGAAAAAAAATATAAATTATTCTTTATTTCTTTAAATAAAACATCGCAAGCATTGCTTCTATTTGTATTCTTTCTGTTGCGCCTTGTGTAATTCTAAAATTAGTTTCTCCCAGAATTTTTATTAATTCTATTTTGTCTTCCAAAGTAATTTTACTTTCATCATAGTCAATAAGTTCTGTGTAGACCTGACCAATGATGTCTTCTCCAGACATTCCGTAGTCAAACATAAGCTTGTATAACAATTCTCTTGCTGTTTTGAAGTTGCCTTTGTAAGATTCAACAATCACTTCTTTCATTTCTTCTGGTCTTGCCCTAGAACTTACTTTAAAAATATCTTCTGTTTTTATGTTTGAGTCAAGTGATGCAGTAGATTGAAGAATATTAATTGCTTTTCTTAAGTCGCCTTGAGAAACATAAAACAATGAGTCCAAAGATTCTTTTTCAAAAACAAGTTTTTCTATCTTGCCTATCTCGCCAAGTTTTAAGGCTATTATCTCTTTCTCTAATGGCTTAAACCTAAATACAACACATCTACTTTGGATTGGTTCTATAATTCTACTAGAATAATTACAGGATAAAATAAATCTGCTGGTTTTTACATACTTTTCCATTGTCCTTCTTAGCGCCTGCTGAGCATCCGCAGTTAAAGAATCGGCTTCATCCAGGAAGATTAACTTATAATCGGAATTAAAAGGAAGGGTTCTTGCAAACTCTTTGATTGTGTTCCTTACAACATCTATACCCCTATCATCAGAAGCATTTAGCTCTAAGAAGTTCCGGTCATAATGTTCACCAAAGAGATCTTTGGCTAAAGCAATAGCTGAACTTGTCTTTCCAATACCTGCGGAGCCGGTGAAAAGCATGTTTGGGACCCTATTAAGTTTTACATAGCTCCTAAGCCTATCAATTATCCCTGAATGGCCTACTACATCCTTCAAAGAATCCGGTCTATACTTCTCGATCCATGGCAGGTTTTCTTTAAGCATATTAACACAGAGGCACAATAAGATTAAAAAGAAAATGCTCTTTGTTTTTATAGTAACAAAAGGGGGGAAAAAGAAATGTACTTATACGCATTGTTTGGATTGATAGTAACTTATATTATTTCTATTGTTTTTAGTTTAGTTGGGCTTACAGCAAAATTTAACAGCGCACTTTACTACATTATGCCTGCTGTATCTTTTTTATTGATATTTATTATATTTATATATCTTGAAAAGATAATAAAGTATAATTTCAAGGAATACTATAACGGAATATTTATGATTGTGTTCCTTTTTTTAGGGTTTTACCTTGCGTTCTTAATCTACTTTGGAGAGAGGGCAATATTTACAAGTATTAAATTCTCAGATGTATTTAGCCAACTTAATATAAATTGGCTAACCTATATGGCTACAACCCCCTATGTTTATTTTATAATCGGGGGGTTCCTTGGGTGGTTGACTTACGCTTTGATAAAAACTGAGAAATGAGACATAAAAGAGTGACAAGAAATGGAATACACAAAAATAAGCGAAGTGATTATTAAGGTAAAAGAGGCCGACCCAAGTTTGGTTGGACGTAATATTATTACTCTTGATAGCACCAGTAAAGAAAGGCTGAGACTTACTTCTGGAGATTTCGTATCTATAAAGGGCCGTAAAGAAACTGTTGCACAAATCTGGCCTACAAGACCACAAGATGATGCAGAACCATTTGTAAGAATGGACAGTCTAATTAGACTTAATACCGGGGTTGCGATTGGTGACACAGTAGTTGTAAAAAAAGCAGTAGTAAAAGAAGCGCACAAGGTTTATTTGGCACCAACACAAAATGTAAAACTGCCCCAAAACAATAATTTTGCAAGAGTTGCGAAAAAACAATACTTGGGAAAAGCATTAAACACAGAAGATCAGTTATTTTTATCTTTATTTGGAAATGCGATGGTTTATGTTGTTGCAAAAACAAATCCAACGGGTTTTGTTTATGTTAGTGACAGCACTTTATTTGAACTATTAGAAACCCCTATCACTTTGGAGTCAGCAAGTATTTCAAAAATAGGTTATAATGAAATTGGGGGATTAGAAAAACAATTAAGTAAGGTAAGGGAATTAGTTGAATTACCCTTAAAGCACCCAGAAATTTTTAGAACAATGGGGGTTGCTCCACCAAAAGGAATTTTATTTTTTGGGCCGCCAGGAACTGGAAAAACTTTACTTGCAAGAGCAATAGCAAACGAAACAAATGCAAATTTTAGTATCATAAATGGCCCCAGCATAATAAGCAAGTATGTTGGCGGTGCTGAAGAAAAAATCAGAACTATTTTTAAAGATGCACAAGAAAATGCGCCCGCAATAATTTTTATCGATGAAATTGATGCAATAGCATCTAGCAGGGACGACTCAGAAAGTGAAGTTGGCAGAAGAGTAGTTGGGCAGCTATTAAGTGTTATGGATGGGCTGGAAGCAAGAGGAGACATAATAATTATTGCTGCAACCAATAGACCAAACTCTTTAGATCCTGCTTTAAGAAGACCGGGAAGATTTGATAGAGAAATACACTTTAACGCACCAGATAAAAATGGAAGATTTGAAGTTTTCAATATACACACCAAGGGTGTTCCATTAGAAAAAGATGTTGACTTAAAAGAATTAGCAAGGATTACCCATGGTTTTGTTGGTGCAGACATAAATGCTTTAGTTAAAGAGGCGGCAATGCAAGCAATTAGAAGAATACTTCCAAAAATTGATATGGAGGAAGAAACAATTCCACCAGATATTTTAGAAAGCATAGAAATTTCCATGCAAGACTTTTCAAAAGCCTTACAAGAAGTACAGCCCTCTGCCCTAAGAGAGGTAATGGTAGAAATTCCGAATGTTACTTGGGTTGATATTGGGGGCCTAGAAGAAGTAAAAGAGCAGCTTAAGAAAAGTGTAGAATGGCCGTTACAACACGCAGATTCTTTTAGAAAAATGGGTATAGATCCAATAAAGGGGGTTTTATTATACGGGCCGCCCGGAACTGGAAAGACGATGCTTGCAAAAGCAATTGCTAATGAAAGTGAAGCTAACTTTATTAGTGTTAGAGGCCCAGAAGTTTTTAGTAAATGGGTCGGAGATAGTGAAAAAACAATTAGAGAAATTTTTACAAAAGCAAGACAGACAAGCCCCTGTGTTATATTCTTTGATGAGATTGATGCTTTAGCCCCAAAAAGAGACCAGATAGCAGATGGGGGGGTGAGTGCTAGGCTTGTAAATCAACTACTAGTTGAATTAGATGGCTTATCAGAACTGAAAGGGGTTGTACTTATTGCGGCAACTAACAGACCAGATATTATTGATCCTGCACTATTAAGGCCAGGAAGATTTGACAATATTATATTTGTTCCAGCACCAGATTTGAAATCAAGAGAGGAAATAATTAAGAAAATAATTACTAGAATGCCTTTATCAAAAGAAGGGGAAACTTTTATCGAAACTTTGGCAGAAAAAACAGACGGTTATTCTGGTGCCGATTTGAATTCTTTATTAAGAGAATCAGCATTAATTGCACTAGAAAGATCAAGAATGAAGGATACATCAATAACTGATGATGATATAAAACAAGCATTAAAGAAAACAAAACCCAGCTTAACAAAAGATGTTATAGATACTTACAGAAAGTTCGAGAAAAATCTTGGAATTTAATAAAAGATAAATTCAACATCTTTCTTTATTTTCTTTTTTATTTTTGATTTCAATAATTCAAGCTGAATTTCTGAGAATTCGTATGATTTTGATAATTTTATTTTTGCTTGAACAAGATTTGTATTTACCGCCAGATCTATATTCGAAACAGTTATCTGTAAGTTATTTTCAACGAAAAATGATTCTACTTCAGTCTTTACTACACCCATATTACTTATTTCTTTTGTGTTTCCTAAAGTAAAATAATACAATATTCCTGCAAGCAGAATAACAACTATTGTAACAAAAAGAATTTCAAAGCTTGATTGTCCCTTACTATTTAGGTTGTTCTTATTGCAAAAGCTCAACATAAGTTTTTCCACCGGGCTCTTTAAAAATATTTAAGGAATATTCTTTTTTTCCAGGTAAAATTATATCTTCGCTGTTGGAAATTCCTTTTTGTAAATAAATTGTTTTTGTGCACAAACCATCATTATTACAATTAGAATTCTTTGGCGCATCTTTTAATAAAATAAAATAAGATATCGAATCTGCAGAAACAACTAAGTTTGAGTCAACAGGGATAAATATTGTTACTTGTGTTTTTGCCATTGATTCATTCATAGTCACAAATTCTATTGATTGTTTTAGATTGTTAGCAGATTGATCAACATAGGACAAAGATGAAATATCAATTACCGAGTCCTTTGCATAATTAGTAAATGGCACAACAATAGTTTGTAATAAAATCAGTATCACAACTACTATTAAGATAAACTCAATAGTCATTTGCCCCTTGCCTTTTCCAAATTTCATAATAATCCACCAATAAATAATAACACAATATAACTTAAAAACAACGAAGGTGTCAACGGAACGCTTTGCTTAATGTAAATCTCTGCGGGAATTACTTTATTTTTATTTAATTTCTTTAATATTTTTATTTCTTCATCATAAAGCCCCGCAGGCCTTGTTTGAATTACTATATCATAATTCTTGTTTTTCATAGATCGGATTGTTTTTTGTAATATATCTTTATTTTTGATGTTTTTAAACATATCTTTTATTGTTGGCTTTGTTATTAGGGCGTTATCCTTTATGTAAACAGAACTATAGAGTATATCCCCCTCTTTTAATGCGCTTATCTTCTTTAGGTCTGCAAATTCTTTAGATCTTACAAAGCCAAATAATTTTACAAAGGAAAAGAACACTATTGAAATCAATACATAAATCAAAACATCAACTAGGCGTAAGGGATTTAGATATATTGCAATTGCAAAAACAATAATTGCGATTGGCAGACGCAGCTTCCAATTTATTTTAAATAGTAAGAAGGAAAGCAAAGCAAAAATTGTTGGGATCTGCAAAAGAGAGAAAATGTAATATAGCCCAACAAGAGTAACTGCAACTTCTAAATACCCCGGAAGTTTCTTAATTAAATCTTTTAAAATTATTTTATAATATTTGTTCATGATTATCCTTTTCAAAACCAAGAAAAATCCCAGGGGGAATACTATGAAAACTGCAAGAACAAAAAAAACAGGTAAAAAATAAGGATTAATTCCATTATTAAAGAATATTGAGAAGTCTTGATAGGGAATACAGAATGCAATTCCTGCAATAAGCTTTGCATCCCCACCAGCAAATACTGAAAAATACCAGAGCAGGTAACAAATAACAAAGGTTATTAGGCCAATAAGCAAAGGCCAATATAAGAATTGTTCAACATAAATGCTTTTTGCAACCCAGAATAGAATTCCAAGTATGATGAGCCCAAATGTAAGCCAATTATGTAAATCTCTTGTCTTTAGATCAGTATAAGACCCTATTGCTAAGGCTATGAAGACGAGGATGTATGGCAAATAAGAAAATACCAAATCTAAAAAATACATTATTAAAATAGAAAAAGAGAGAATAAAAAACTATTCGAAGGTTTTCTTAAAATACTCGATCTTGTAGTTTTCTATCTTGGTTTGAGCAACTTGCCCTATTTTTCTCAGCTGAAGAACAAAAAGAGTTACTGCAATAACCAAAAGAACAGCAAAAACAATAGTAAGAAGGTATTCAAAGCTTATCTGTGCTTTTTTATCCTTTACAAACTTTGTTATAGACATAAAATCACTTTATTAAGCATTATTGTCTAATCCAAACTCTTTCTTTGCTTTATCTACTTGGTCATCATATACCTTTTGGGTGTCGTTTATGTCATCTTTTGCATTACTTGATGTTTTTATTAAAACACCGATAACTATTGCTGCCAAAAGAATTGCTGCACCAATGATTAATAAATATTCAAGGGCTCCCTGCCCTTTAATTTCTTTAAGAAAACCCATAGGTATCACTCATTTGCAATATTTTTTAATGTATTAAAATCTTTTTGTTGTTTGCTTAGTGCGCTGTTTGCATCGTCTTTACCTGATCTTCCGGCACTTACTAAGATTGCTATTACTATTGCAGCAATTAGAACTGCTGCACCGATAATCAAAATGTACTCTAAAGCACCCTGTCCCTTTTTTTCATCAAAAAATTTTAACATGTTACTTACCCCCAATATCTCCAGAAACTTTGTCTATCAAATCCGCACCTTGCTCTTGCGGTTTTATCAGGCTCTTTTTCAAAAATAGCCCAACAAGCGTTGCAATAACTATCACAATTACTACCCCTATAAGAATCTCTATAGATGCTTGCCCTCTATGGTCTTTAAGGAATTTAATCATTACAACACCTGGTTTTCTAAATATATAAGATATACTTATTTTTATAAGTTTCTGTTAAAACCGAGAAAAAAAGTAAAAGTATTTAAATATCCTTTTTCATTGTTATATAGTAAATTATATTTGGGGGCCTAAAAATGGACTTAGATTTCGGAAAAGTAATTGGTGCTGAAACGGCTAGTAGAGAGATAGTTGCATATAATATTGTTAAACTTTATTTTGAACAGATTGCAAGATTAGGTTATAAAAGAAAATTGGACTTAGATGCAATAATAACTGCTTATTTTTACGTACACAACAAGTTAGAAGACAGGCATATGGAAAAAATAGCAGATAAAGAGCCAGAATTCGTAAAAGAAGTTGAAAAAACATTAGAAGCCAAGTTCGAAAAAGAGAAAAACAAACAATAATTATCTAATTCTTGGGGTTCAAATGCCCCACATATTTATTTAAGATTAACCTGAGACAAGAATATATATGTTCTTAGATAAGTATGAGCCACAGAGCTTTGAAGGGTTTGTAGGTAATAAACAAGCCATTATTGAGGTAAGAGCCTGGGCTGAAAACTTCGATAAAGAACGTAAACCGCTACTGCTTGTTGGGTGCACAGGGGTTGGAAAAAGCACTATTGCAAGAGTTATTTCTTATGAAAAAAACTGGCAAATAAACGAAATCAGTTCTGATGAGCAGAGAGATAAAGACTCTCTAGAAAAAAGGATGGAATTATTTGTCCAATCAAGTTCTTTTTTTAATAAAAGAAACCTTTTCGTTTTTGAAGATCTTGATTTTCTTCCAGTTAAAGACAGCGGGGCAAGTTCAAAAATTTTAGAGATAATAAAGATTGCAAAAAATCCAGTTATCTTCACTGCAACTAATATTTATTCCAGCCAAAAAATAAGGGAAATAGTAAATTATTGTTTTGTTGTCAATTTGAAGAAATTAACTTATTTGGAAATACAAAAAAAATTAAAAGAGATTATTGCAAAAGAAGATATTTATTTTTCTGAAAGTGCCTTAGAAATAATGGCAAAAAGCGCAAAAGGAGATATACGCTCTGCGATTTTGGATCTAGAGGCTCTGGCTGATATCGGGGTAACAGAAAAAACTATTGCAATATTGGGAGAAAGGGAAAAAACAGAAAATATATTTTCAACATTAATGAATTTACAAAAATCTAAATCCTTGATAGAGGGCAAGCGGATACAAGATTCCTGTAACATAGATTATGATATGCAATTTGCATGGGTAAACGAAAATATTTCATCTATTTATGGTTATCCCGAACTAAAAAAAGCATACGACTTGGTGTCTTATGCAGACTTGATGAAAAATTATATTTACAAAAGACAGAATTGGATTTTTTTAAAGTATTATCTAATGACTGGAATCGTGGCACCATTTATGCTAAAGAACAAAAAGTTTACAAAGTTTAATTTTCCTAGTTTTATTTCAAGAATGTCCAGGGATAGAAGCAACTTTTCAAAAAATAAATCAATTGCCAAACTAGTGCAAAAACTGATAAGGGGAAGTTCCAAAAGAATTTTGAATGAAATTCCATACTACAAACAATATTTTGAAAGTACAGACCCGGAATTTTTGCAAAGCAAATATACTGATTCAGAATTAGAAGATCTTGAAAAATTATTAAAAATAAAATTTAAAATGCCGACAAAAGAGCCAAAAGCAATGGATAAAACAGAAACTAAGCCCAAAGACAAATTAAATCAATACCTGGAAAAATCAGAAACTACTTTGGCACCTACAAAGACGCCTACAAATGCAGGCAGAGGAAAACAAGTTACTTTATTCTAAAAACTATTTAGTTCCTGATGCTTCTATTAATTGGGATTCATAATCAGTAATTGTATAATTGCAGCTTTTCTTCTCTGTGCCATCTGGCAGAGGGATTGTAATTTGTGTTGAGACAAAAACTTTTGAAAAAACAAAGTCTTTGGAATATGTGAAATGGATTGTTCCTTTATCAAAAGAATTATTTATTGAAAGGCTGGTGCTTATCTTACCAGACTCTTGGAACACACTTACCACTTCAACACTGCATTTAAAAAATTCACTACTAAAGTTTTCACAAAATGAGGCACTATTGGAATTTAGGTAATCTTTAAAATCCACAAAATCAAAATCACAACCTGGTGTAGAAACAAAATAATCTGTCATGTGTTTTGTTACTAAATTGTTTAAATACAGGTATTGCATCTCGTTTTTTGTTATGAATTCAGGATAATTGTTTGAGGTATAAGTTGGAACTGAAATATTAAATAATAGAAGAGCAACTCCTGCCACTGCAAGAATTACGCTAAAAAAACCTTTGTTAGATTTATTCATAGTAACCACCATAGCAGTATTCTTTTATCTGGGCTTGTTCTTCCCCTGGGTTTTGTTTGTAAGTATTGTAGCAGATGAAACTTGAATCTTTATTTATATCCATGGGGTTCTTATCAAAATAATAAGACATCATTTTGTCTGAGTTCATATATGAGTAATCAAAATAAGGCGTTTTAAGATCGCTGACTGGCGCAGAAAATAGAGTTATAAACAGGCCCACTATAAACAGCAGATCAAATGTAAATATGAAACCCTTATT
>CAZMCX010000002.1:12854-16159 GCA_964565125.1 uncultured archaeon | reverse complement strand
GAGATATATAAATAACAAATGAGTTATTAAAAAGCTTTATTATTTTCTATCTAGTATGAACAAAAAAATCTGGGCCTTTATAGGGATCTGTCTAATTGTAAATATCTGTTTCATGGCACTTGTAGACTATGTTAAGCTACCCTTTCCTACAATCACTGGTAAAACACTAGGGGTATTTATTAGCGAAGATTTAAACTATTCAGACATACCAACGCTTTATAAAGATGGCTACGAGATAAATATAAACAATTTGTGCACAGGATTCGTGGCTGTGTTTTTGTTAGCAAGCATAATGATAATTCAAAAACTGTTTAAGTTGACAAAAAAGATTTGGAAACAGATTGTGATTTTTTTGCTTGCATCGATTCCGGTTTTGTTTGTAGTGAATCTTTTGAGATTATATATTATTTTTGAATATTCAACAAAAGGATCTGTAGAATATTTACATATATTTGGATGGTTCTTTGTTTCTGCTTGTATTTTGCTAATGTGGTATATATTCGAAAATAAAAAATAAAAAAAGGGTTTGCCACGAAGTGGCTTTTCCCGAGGCTTTTGACAAAAGGCTCACTTTGACATTATATATTTCACTACTTCTGAATATGCAGGTCTGGTAATTATTACTCCGATTAGAATACCCATAATTACTGTTAATGCAAATCCAGTAAGCTTTCCAAAACCAAATCCAAAGATTAATATTGGAACCATGGCCACAATAGTAATTGAGGCTGCAGCAAAGATCATGAAAAAAGCCCTTTTAACTTTTGCTATTAGGCTATGTTCTTCTTTTTCTTCTTTGTTTTTGGATAATTCATCTGTAATAATTACAACATCATCAACACCAGTCCCAATTGCTGCAATTAGACCAACAATTGCTGTCAGGTCAAGTCTCCAGCCAATTATGGACGCACAGACCAAAATTAAAAATACTTCTGCTAATGTTGATACCATAATTGCTGCGATTAATGTTGGATGTCTATATCTAATATAAACTATTAACGACACTACAATTAGTGCTAAAAGGCCAATTATAAAAATTGTAGTCAAAAATTTCTGGCCCAAAATAGGAGATATTGTTTCTTTTGAAATATTAGAAACACCTACTGGCAAAGAACCCGAAGATAATAATACAAATATATTATCAGACTTATACACCGCCTCATCTTTACTTTGTGCACTACCCCTAATTGTCAAGGTATAAAACACTTTAAAATTTGAAGAGCTTGTATTTGGGGCTTCTAAATTTGTAATATCTTCGTTAACCCAAATAATAGATTTCAAACCACTTGCGGTCCAAACCCATGGCTCTTTGTTATTTTTTGCAATTTCAACAAACTGCAAATTCAAATCTAAATTAGATAAATCATAAACGCTTTTAGGAACTATTACTTTTTCTATTCCTTTTGATTTGTAGTCATTTAGTTTAGCGATTACATTTGCATCTATAGCATCAGAAATTATATATTCAATTCCAGCATTTATCATTGCCTCATCTAATTCTATAATTGAAGACTGTTTATTTATTGGATCCGTAGGAAGCAATTGCTCTTCATCGTATAAATCCTGCGGAATTATAAAAATAGAGTTTAAAGGCCTATCAATAAAGAAAAAAGTTTTTGGACAGTCATATACCCCCCCTGTTCCGGAGGGCACACATTTGTGGAATGTTAACTCTGCAAATTTCTTGGCGGACTTTGTTTTTAATGTAAAAGGCAAGGTCCAGCTATAATATCCACTACTTATGTCCGTAATGCTGTATCCTTGTGATGGGTTTTTATCCACGGACAAAATATCTTCACCATTGAATAGTAATTGACCATCCATTATGTTTTCAAAACGGCCTTGTTTATATAAAACTGACTCCAAAGCAGCGATCTCATCGGGGTCGGTTGTTCCAACTTGTGCAATAACATACTTTCCACCCCACGTATTAACTGTTGTGTCTTTTAATCCAGACCAATCAAGCCTCTGGCTTATTGTACTAGTTACTAAACTTAAGGTACTTGGATCTGTAACTTCTTTATCAAGTTCTATAGTGAATTGGGTTCCACCGCTAAAATCTAGTCCATACTTAAGGCCATTTATACTCAATATTATTGCACCCAAAATAAGCAAAAAAACTAATATTGCAACTCTCGGCTTCTTTATAATGTTTTTAAATTCCATTCAGATCCCTCATTTTTTCCTCTCAATGTACCACAACAGAATTGGGGCGTTCATTAGCCATGTTGAGATTATATCAATAAATAAACCAAATGATAATACAATTGACATGTCATATAATACAGTTATGTTCATTACATATGCAACTATTGTCATTACTATAACTGCAACAAGAGATGTTATAGTCATAGTTAAACCAGTTTTCAATGCGGACTTTGTTTTCTCTTTTACGCTTCCGCCTTGTTGCCTCAATAACTTTGCAGTAAGCATCACATCTGTGTCAATTGAATAACCAACTAACATAAGTAATGCTGGAATAGTTACTAATGATAATGGTATTCCAAATATTGCCATTCCAAGCAATCCACCAAATAAATCTAAAACTCCTGAAAAAATAACAGCCAAACAAGGTATTAGCTTTCTAAAAAATAAAAATACTGCAATTGCAATTAGAATGAACGCAACTATTGCAACTTTTATTGCGGTTTGGTAAAAAGTGGCCCCCAAAGTTGGTGCAACCTCCTTTATCTGGGCTGTTTCTTCTTTTGCACCATAATCAGAAATTAAAAGTGCTTTTATATCACTTATTGTTACATTCTTTTTGTTATTATACTCTTGCTTCATTGCACTAATAAGATCGGTTAACTCTTTTTTTTCAACTAGAATATTATTTTCAGTTAAATACTTCAAGGCATTAGTTTTTGCTAATTCCACATCGTTTTCTGAAGTAGATTCGATGCTTTTTATCAATGCCTCTAAATCCATTACCTCCTCTGTTTGAAGATATTGGACCTGAACCCCTTTAAGGTCAAGGCCCTGAGTTACAGTAATCTTGACATCAGTTATTCCAAATTTAGAGGATATTGCGTCTTCAAGAATCTTGGGGGCTATATCTTGATCAGTTTGCATTATGATTAGAACCCCGCCCTTAAGGTCTATGCTAGTTGGCACAAAAAAGGCAGCAATAATCGAGACTGCAAACACAATTGCAGGTATTATCAAAAGATATAAATATCTCTTATTCTCAAATAAGCTGTCTATGAAGGTCATTTAATCACGTCCAAAATAAGGCTTTTCCCCAGTTATTGAATAATTGTTTGTAAATTAAAGTATGATAATGTTTTTATATGTTATATAAAAAG
>CAZMCX010000002.1:0-12754 GCA_964565125.1 uncultured archaeon | reverse complement strand
GAATAATTGTTTGTAAATTAAAGTATGATAATGTTTTTATATGTTATATAAAAAGAAAAGAACGGAAAGGAGGCCTACTATCTAAAGTAATAATCCACTTGGTCACATTCCTTCATTCCCACGATTTTAGAATAAAACTGAGTATACAACACTCCTGAACACTTCTGAGTACAAATTGCATGCCCAAGGGCATTATTAAGGGTTTTTTCATTATTTACATCACAAACCATTGCTAAACCCTTTACTGACTTATCTATATTATCAGTATTCAGTACTTCCAAAATCTCAATTTTTAACTTACAAAAGTCCCCATTCGGGCCATAGATAGTATATTTGTCCTTAGAGTCCTGATTTGTAGAAATATAGGAAAAACTATTACAATCTGCAAAATAGGTTTTAAAACAAGCATCGTCGTCACAAACCGCGGTGTCCAAACTTATATCGTTATTGTCAATACCATAGTTTATATCACTTACTATTTTGTTAAAATCACCATAAACCTTGTCTACTGAGCCTTCTGTGGTCTTTGTTGTTTTTACTAAGATTGTTACCACTATTGCTGCAATTAGGATTGCTGCACCGATAATAAGCAAATATTCTAATGCACCTTGCCCTTTTGAACCCCTTGAGCCTTTTTTCCAAAAAAATAAATTTAACATCATAAACACCCCGTAAATCTATATGTATAAGAGGTAAAAGTATTTATATTTTTCATTTTAAGTTCTATTATGCGGTTGTTTGTGGGAATTCCTATTTCCAATGAGATTAAGGAAAAAATTTATGAAATTCTTGAGCCAAAAAAGAAAAGGTTCCCAAACCTAAACTTCAGCCCATATGAAAATATACACATAACTGTCAAATTCTTGGGGGAAATAAACCCACAAAGATTATCAAATCTGGAAAAAAGAGTTGAAAAAGCAGTTGGAAACGCAAAAAGCTTTAAGGCATCTGTTGGCGGGGCCGGGCTTTTCCCAGATTCAAAAAATCCGCGAGTTCTATGGGTTGGGGCAAAAGGCAAAGGGCTAATAGATCTAGCGCGTAGCTTTCGGACAGAATTTGATAATATAAAAAAGGAAGATTACAAAAAAATCGTTCCGCACATAACTTTTGCAAGAATAAAATACTTATTAAATCCTGATAAGCTGGCAGAACTGATTTCTGAGCTTTCCAGCCTTGATTTGGGCAGGATGTTGGTAGATTCTGTTGTTTTATATGAAAGTGTAATTTCTGAAAATGGCACAATATACAGAAAGGTTAGATCTTTTCCGTTAAAGTCAAAAAAGTGCCTAAAGGCATTTTAGGATTTCAAAATTGGATTTTTCCAATTTTAAAATAATTTTTTCTGTATCGATTTTGATTTTCCTGAAATTTCTGCATCTATTTCTTTTTGCTTTTCTGCTTTTTCAGATTCTGAGAAAGTAATGTAAGGCACACCGTACGACCCGCCACCGCCGGGCTTGTAAACCACAAATCCTTTTCTAAAAGCAATAATGTATTTTGCAATATTTTCATCTACAGATAGAAGAGCTTCATCTTTTGAATTTAATAAAACATCGATTTCTGTACCAATGGTATTAACAAACTTTTCCCATAAACTTTGAACCTGCACAGAAAATACATTTTTTGATTTTAGGGAAAGTTGTATTATTTCTGCTAAAGGGAGTGTATGTATGTATTTTGCTCTAATGTATTCTTGGTTTGGGCTTGAAAGTTCTTCTATTCTTTCCGAAACTCCTTTTTTTATTGGCTTTCCACAGTCACATTTCCAATTGTTCTGTATTGCTTGTTTTAAAGAATAAATTTTGTAACAAGAACTACAAGCAGTTCTGTTATACATTCCCTCTTGTGGATTCAGACCGACGTTTAAAAGATGTTTTTCTTTCCAGAATTTTAAGCCATCTTTAAGTCCTTTATAATTCAAATGCGATAATTCAAATTTATTAAACTCTCTGCCCATTCTATGTGGCCAAAAAGAATGGGCGTCGCTATTACTTAAAAAAGGGATATTTTTTAATTCTGCAATGTTGTTTGCGCCATAAGAATCTGCGCTAAGGCCTAACTCCATAAAAGATACTTTGTCCAAAAATTCGCCATAAGCGTCTTTCAAAGAATTATAATGCGAATATATTGAAAAATAGGGGGTAAATGCGTGTGCAGGTCCAAAAATTATTTCTTCATTTGCTAAAAGTTTGAATGTTTCTTTTGCAGGCAAAGCAATCCTTGGCCTGCCATTCATATAACCATCTAGTTTCGCATACTTCCCCAAAATGGATCTGACATTTTCAACAGTTTCAAAATCAGGGAATAATAAAATGTGGTGAACTCTGCCCGCAGTTTCTATTTCTGTTTGTAACATTATGTGCTGTTTTTCCCCATTAACATCATGATAAAATGAACCATTGTCTAATACAACTGAACTTTTAACTAAGTCCAGCCATTCTTTATTTAAGATGTCACCAGATGCAGTTAAATTTAGGCCCTTAAGTTTGGAATATTTGGCAATTAATTCTATACTTAAATTCTTGCTTGTTCCACCAGCATTGGGGCCATGTAAATGCAAATCCGCATAAGCTATCATTTAATCACCAAATCAGAAACATATATAATTAGGGTTTTGGTTATTATAAAGTAATGGTTTTTGAGTTAATTAATGCCTTAAGTGGAATTGGATTTGGTACTCTTTTTGGATTCATAAGTGGGCTAGTTCCATCACTACATATAAATCAAATAATGCCCTTTATTTCTAGTTTTATTGGTTCTCAAGAACTTTACATTTGTGTACTCCTGAGTTCTGTTTTGTATGTTTGTTTGTCTTTTATTCCGGCATATTTCCTTATGGTGCCAACAGATACAAACTACCTTTCTGTTTTGCCAGGGCATGAATATTTTAAAACAGGAAAAGCGTTTGCCGCACTAGTAATAACATTAAAAGCAATTTTAGTTTCCACAATATTTAGTTTGCCGTTCGTGGTTCTAATTATTTTTTATTCTAAAAAAATTATTTCTTTTTATCCTTACATAATTGTGCCTGTGTTAGGGCTGTGTTTTTTATTTTTGGTTATTAAAAAAACAAAAAATGTGTACTCTGTTGTTGTAATTATGTTTGCTGCGGGGCTTGGGTATGTTTGTCTAATAACTAAAACTGTTTCTAATCCTTTATTTGTTTTAGTTGGCGGCTTATTTGGATTGTCGTCAGCGATATCTTTATTTCATTATAAAACAGAATGGGTAAAACAAAGTGACAAAACCGAAAAAACACCAGGACTCATAAAAAATGGAATTATTGCAAATTTCCTTTCTTTATTTGTTACTTTCTTTCCGGGCCTTGGAAGCGGATTTGCTGCGTTTTTAGGAAAAGAACTAAACCTTTTCAAAGAACGGGCAGATTATTTGCAAATTATTGGCGGTGTTAGTGTTTGTGTGATGCTGCTTTCTTTTGTAAATATCTATTTTACTGGAAAGGCAAGAACTGGGACCGCATATTACCTGCCACTAAATGTTCCGTGGTATTATACTTATCTGCTTACAATAATTTTTGTTGTTGCGGGCGTAATCATTACATATTATATTGGAAAACTGTTTGTAAAACTTGGAAACAAGATGGGGGATAAAATAAAATTTGTAATTCCAGCTGTACTGTTCGTGCTTGCGGCAATATCAACAAACTTGTTTGGAATTTTTATTTTTATTTTGTGCGGGTTAACTGGATATATTTGCATAATCTCAAATAACTCTAGGACTTTGATGATGGCGGGAATTATTTTCCCTGTGCTACTTTTTTTTATTTAGGCCTTAAACATTTTCAACACCTCAATTTAAACACAACTTGCGGAATCTAATTCTTTATTTCTCTTTACTGTAATTACATTATTTGAATATGAACTTAATAATTCATCATGAGTTATAACTAGGATCTGACCAATGTATTTTGGAAGCATTTCATTTATCATTGTAGACAATGATTGAATTGAATTCTTGTCAAGGTTGTGTGTGGGCTCGTCCAAAATAATTAAATCTAGTTTGTTTTGCATTGCTAAACTTATTGCTACACGCAAACACAATGCAATTAAAGATCTTTCTCCGCCGCTAACAAAAGAATCAAGGTCTCTTTTATAATTGTTAAAATAAATTTCTATTTTATAATCCCCCTCTTTTACACTTATTTCTACTTTCTTAAAATCTGAATAAGGGTATAATTGATTCCAAAGTTCTGAGAAGATTATATTTATTTTTTCTATAATGCGTTTTCTTAGGCCCTCTTGCGTCTTTTTTGCAACTGTGTTAAATAAGGACATATCTTCCGTGACTAAAGAATATTTTTCTATCTTTGATTTGGAAAGACCCAATTTTTCTTTAAATTCTATAACTATTTTTTCTTGCTTTGTCAATTCCACAAAGTTTTCTTTTTTGTTTGAAACTATTTCAGTAGTTGAGCTTATTTTTGCAAGATTATCATAATATTTTGTTTGTAAACTTTCTAATTCTTTTTTTGTGAATTTTATGCTTTCTTTTTCTTTTTGTAGGATTGTTTTTTGGGCTTGCAGAGATTCTAATTCTTGCAGATGTTTTTTATAATCTATTTGCTTTTCCAACAATTTCACGGTTTCTTCTTTTTGTTTTATTAAATCATCATCAACATTAAAGCTACCAAGTAATTTTTCGTTTAGTTCTCTTTTGCGGATGATTGATTTCAGTTGCTCAGAAATAAAGTGATAATTACTTGAAGATTCATACTCTTTTTTTGTTTTTTCATATTTCGCACAAAGATCAAGGTATTTTTCATCTTGTTTTGAAAGCATGGCAAACAGATCATCCAGTTCTTTTTTTTGTGTTTCTAAGGAAGAGTAATCTTTTGAAAGATAGGATTTGTTTTCTAGGAAGTATTTGTACTTTTTTTCTATTTCAATGAAATCCTTTTTGTTATGGGTTTGGTTTTCAGTTATTTTTTTTAGTTCGCTTTCAAGTTTTGCTTTTAATTGTTTTTTTGTAACCTGCACTTTTTTTAGATGAGTTTCATCTAATTCTGAACCACAAAGTGGACAATCTTTTTCGCCTTTTTCTAAAAGAGATAACTCTTTCTCTATAGAACTTATTTTTTCACTTAAGGCCGTTTCAATATTTTGGTTTTTTTCAATTGTCTGTGCTAAATCGAAATATTTCTTTTCAATATTTTCAAGATTTGAAAGCTTTTCTAAGATTGGTTTTGCTTTGTTGTACTCTTCCTGCCCAAAAAATAATTTCTGTTTCTTTAGCTCAATTTCTGATTTAAATTTGTTCTGGTTTTTTTCTTCTCGTAACTTTTCTTCCGAAATTAATTCATACTGCTTTTTTATTTCTTCTAAATCTTTTAAGTCATAATTTTTTAACTTTACACTAAGTTCTGATTCTTGTTTTTTTAGCAAAGAAACTTCTGCAAGAAGGTTTTGTTTTTCGTGGTATGCTTTTGATAGTTCTTGATATTGTTTTTTTGCAATAATAAAACTTTCTTCAAGCTCCGCCAAAGAACTTTCTGAAAAATAGTTTTTGTCTTTTATAAAAGAAGATAGATTTAAGATTTGGCCATCAAGAATTGAAAGCTTCTCCGTAATAGAATCATATTTATCTTGATTCTTTTTTAATTCAAATAAGTCTACTTTCATTTTTTCTGAGTCAGTAAGTAGAGTTTTTAGATTTATTTCTGTTTCTGAAATTAACTTTTCTAACTCTTTTTTTGTATTTTGTAAGACGGAATAATTAAAGGATTCTAGCGTTTTGTTATTCTGTTCATAATTACTTTGTTCCAAGTCAAGCTTATCTTTCAATCTATTAAGCACTTGTTTTGAATTTCTTTCTATGCTATCAAAAATATCAATACCCAAAATACTATCAAAAATAGTTTTTCTTTCTCGTGGTTGAAGCTTTACAAAAAAGTCTAATTGGTTTTGTTCGGAATAATTCGCACGCATAAATAAATCAAAATTAACAAAGAATAATTCTTCTATTTTTTTATTTACATCTTGGGGCTTGGGGCCCGCAATAAGCAGGCCGTTACAATAAATTCTTGCTTGGGAGCTTTTAGTTTCAAATATTTGGCGTTCTATTTTGTAAAGATTGTTTTCCAGTTCTATTTCAAGAATAACTTCTGCATCATCCTCTTTATTTGGCTTTTGCATAATTAAATCTTTTAGAGAAATTCCTTTTGATGTAACCGATTGTGTTGTTCCAAAAAGAGAAAATGCAATACCTTCAACTATACTTGTTTTGCCTGCGCCTATTGTACCAACTATTACATTGGCACCCTTAGAAAGATCTACTCTTGTCTCCTTGTGGCTCTTCCAGTTCTTTAGATACACGGATTTAAGCATAAGATAAGTTAGAAAAGAAGATAATAAAAAAAGAATTACTTAGTTTTGGAAATAATCCTTTGCCCTTATGAGCACCAAGGTAGCTAAACCCCATAACAAAATTAGCCATACTGGAATATTATATAAATTTGGGGCTGGATAAGCCCAGGCGCCAAAAGAAATTACAAACATTTCAAAGATTGGGCCAATAATTGCCCCAAAAATAAACATTTTCATTTCTGCCATGGATTTACTTACAATAAAATTGTAAATTGTAATAACTAATAAGACCCCAAATAAGGCCCAGGTGTATTTCCACAAGAAAGCAACTGCAAGTACGGATAATACAATTGTAAAGACTGTCAACCAAATTATCTTTCTATCCATAAATATCATCAAAAAAATAAAGGGGGGAGAAGATTATTTCTTATATTTTCCGTCCTTTTCTGTTTGGTCTTCTATACCGTTATCAGTAACCCTGTAAATTACTTCCCCATCTGGCAAGTATGGACTATCAACTAATTTGGCGATTCTTGTCTGGCCAGAACTTTTTCTTAAATATAATCTTGTTTTTGAGGCATGCCCAACAATATTTCCACCAATTGGCTCTGTTGGATCTCCAAACAATTGATCTGGTTTTGACATTACCTGATTCGTAACCAATACAGCAATGTTATGGGATTCTGCAATCTTGGCTAAAGCCCTCATGTGTGTATTAAGCTTCTGCTGTCTGTCCGCCAATAACCCACGACCTATATATTCAGACCTAAACTGTGCAGTCAAAGAGTCAACAATCATAACCCTTATTTTCTTCTCTTTAACTATTTCTTTTGCTTTTTCCGCTAAAAGCATTTGGTGGTCTGCAGTGTATGCTCTTGCAACATAAATATTTCTTAAAACTTCTTTTGGATCTAAACCATATTTTTCTGCAATTTTAATTATTCTCTCTGGTCTAAAAGAATTTTCTGAATCTATATAAAAAACATTTCCATCTAAGCCGCCTTTATCTATTGGAAGTTGTGCGGTAACACAAATTTCAAAACACCACTGTGTTTTTCCAGTCCCATATTTACCATAAACTTCTGTAATACTTTGAGTCTCTAATCCACCACCAAGAAGTTCGTCAATTGCTTTACTTCCCATGGTAACTTTTCCAATTGTTTTTCGTTTTTCTAAAAATTCTTCGGCAGTTATTACGCCCACATCCATTGATGATCTTGCTGCTGCTATGGCTTTTGCTGCTGTTGTCTCACCTAAACCTGCAACAGATACCAATTCAAGCGGAGATGCAACTGCTATGCTTTCTATGGTCTTATATCCACCTTTAAACAGCTTTTCTTCTGCAGCAGGACCTATGCCTGGCAAATCTGATACTTTTTTTATGTCTCCCATTCTGATCCCCTCTCTTTTAGATGTCAAAGCTTTATACACCTTTTTTATAAGATGCTGTTTGTCTTTACTTTATCTTTTATTATTGCACTACCCTCATAACCAAAAACCAATTTCTTACTTACAGAAATTGTTTTAGGGCCTGAGATTGTTTCCGTATTTAGGAAACAACTCTCATGACTATGAACTCATCTTCTCCAGAGAAAGTGTTCTTTTTCAAGTAGCCCAAAAATTCTTTGTCTTTATCTAAAACTATAGAAAGTTTTGAGCTCACTTCATCTTCCGTCATTCCGGTGATATCTTGTTGTAAACTTAATAATGCAGAAATTTGATTCCTGAAAAGAATTGTTTTTGTTGTTGCAGAGTCATCACCAAAAATAAAGCCAACAATGTAATTCTTTACTAAGTCTTTATTTCCACAACCACAAACTTCTTCTGCTTTTTTATTACATTTATCACACCAATTATATGACACTAATCTATCAAGGCCCTTTATTGTTCCTTTTAGCCTTACCCTTTCACCATATGCAAGTTCAGATATTTTCTTTAATGGAAGGTCTGCATCTGCAACAACTTCAAATACTTTGTTTGAAGTAGATATTGTTGCATCAGAAGGAACATTCAATTCTAGTTTTTGTCTTCTTCTTACATATGCGCCCTCAATTACTATTGTTTTTCCGATGTCAATTTTATTTACTTCTTCTGCTGCGTCATCCCATGCCGATGCATTTATATAAAAACCATCATAAAGTCTAAAATTTATTACTTTTGAGCTGTTTATGTTTCTTAATTCTCTTTTTGAAACCAATTTTGCTTCTATTTTTACAAAGAAATCACTTTCGGATAAATCATTGATTCTTTTTTGTTCCGGCTCTATCTTTTTTTCACCAGTTACTTGTATATCTGAAAAAGACGTTGTTCCCAAAGATATTTTATTTTTATACTTATTTACTGATAAATTTTTACACATTAAAATAGACCCCTTCTTAATTTTTTTAGTCTCAATTAATGCCACAAACTTGTCCCATAAAGTCAGGTTAACTGAGGTGTCATCTTCCCTAACAATTAGCCTAACATACTTGCTTTTTTTACTCCCTTGTACATACTCCTTAGGGGGGAAAATATATTCAACAACAGCATTAACATTTGCAGTTTTTATTGTGTTGTCTATTATGTTTAGAGGGGTAAGTTTAATATCTTTGTCCTCCAGCACAATGCCCAGCTCTTTTGCTAAAACATATGCTGCACTTTCCTCAGTAAATAAACCCGGATATTTGCTTATTTTTTCCGTTATTTTCGAGTTAATTTCATCCTCACTTAAATTACTTTTCTTCTTTATTTGTTCTATTAAAGACATAAATACACCCCCAAATACATATATAATATAGATATATAATATAAATATAATAGATATATAAATATATACGTTGGGTGAATAAATGATTTTTGACGCAGAGCAGTATCTCAAATCAAAGTACAAGGGCTTTTATCAAAATCATTTTATTACTGTTGACAATATTGAAAAAAGAGAGTTTGGAATTGGGATTTTTGGAAAGAAAATTGCAAATAGGCATTTAGAATTCAAAAACAACTATGTTTTCAATGATTTTCTGAGAAGAGAGGCGCCGTTTTATGTTTCTTGTTCGGTGGCATATTATAATAAGCCATCTGCAAGACCGATGCAGGCAAAAGAACTAATGGGTTCAGATTTTATCTTTGAATTCGATGCAGATGATTTGCCCACGGCCTGCAAAAATAGGCACGATTTGTGGTTTTGTGCAAATTGTAACTGTTATGGGACTGGGCGTTTAGAAACTTGCCCAAACTGCAAGGGGAATACAAAAATTGAAGACTATATTTGCGACGAATGTTTGAATGAAACAAAAAAACAAACTAAAAATTTAATAGACATTTTAATCAATGAATTGGGATTCAAAAAAGAGGAGATCTCTGTTTCTTTCTCGGGGCATAAGGGATATCATGTAAAAATAAAATCTGAAAAAGTATCCAAACTCACACAAGAAGAAAGAAATGAATTAATTGATTATATTACAAAAACCGGGCTTTCTAATAAGAGGATTGAGTACAAATACCCACATTTTAATGCGGGGGGAGAAATTAGAAAAAAATTTACTGAGTTTATTTTAAGACAAAAAACGAAAGATCTTGTAAAAGTAGGCATAATTCCGGGATTTGCACAAAAAGTTGTAAAAAACAGAAAGGACATCGTTAGTACTTTGGAAAAAAGAAAAATTCTGATTTCCATACTTGGAAATGATGACAAAAACAAGGAATTGTGGGACAAAATAATAAATTTATTTTTAGGAGAATTAAAATTCGAAAGCAAATTAGGTATTGACACAAGCACATCAATAGATATCTTCAAAATTGTAAGGGTTCCAAACACAATACACGGCGGTGCTGCTCTAATTTCAAAACAGATCCCTTTAGATCAGTTAGATGCCTTTTCGCCTTTTGTAGACGCATACCCTTTTAATAAAAACTGCAATATAAAGATATATATTGGGAAGCTGCCCCAAATCCTAATCGCGGGCAAACCATATGGGCCATACTACAAACAATTAGTTGAATTACCAGAAAACATTGCATTATATTTATTAGCAAAAGGTGCTGCCGATGGAGTTATCCTATGAAATAATAAGAAAGTTGCATAGGCAAGAAATTAAAGAACCAGATTTGGTTAAACTGCCGGATAATTTCTTTAATGAAATAAAGGATTTCTTGGAAAATTCTCAAAAAAATGTACAATCAAAACAGTACTCTTTTGAAGATGATGAATTTAGAAAATATATAAATGTAAAAAAAATGATTGATGATATTTTTAATTTAAGGTATACAAAAATAATAAAAAGAGCAATATCTTCCGCAAAAGGAAACGACAAGAATTTTGACAACTTGTCTGGAAAGGAAATAAAAATATATGATGACCTTGTAAAAAACACTCAAAAATATTTGGTTGAATTCAAAACCGAAAAAGAAATTGAAGACAAGCAAGTTAATTTGGAGATTACTAAAGAAATTCCAAAATTTATTGGAACTGATATGGCTGAATATGGGCCATACAAAATAGGAGATAAAGTAACCTTGCCAGCAAATATTGCAAAGATATTTATCTCAAAAGAGTTAGGAAAAGATGTATAGGGTGATAATATGAAGAAAATTCATAATTCAAAGTTTATAGAAATGGAATGTAAAAAATGTGGGAGTAAACAGTATACATTTAACAAACCCGCGAGCAAGGTATCTTGCAATAAATGTGAAGAAGTTTTAGTTACTCCTGGTGCCTCACGCCCAAATTTAACTAAAAATGCAAAAATAGTTACAAAAGAGAATAAGAAGACGGAATGAGAGATATGGATCAAGTTTGGATTTACACTCAACAAGTTCATGAAAATGCCAAACAGGAACCCTAATATATAGGTGTTAATTATGGATTTAGATGAAGTAAGGCCTGGAGAACACATTGTTTGTAAAATCGACAAGATATATCCTTATGGGGTAACTGTAACCCTTGAGGAATATCCGGGCTTAGCAGGATTTGTTCCACTTTCACAAATCGCAAACCGGTGGATAAAAAACATTAGAAATTTTGTAAGACCGGGACAAATAAAAGTTGGTGTTGTACTATCTATCAATAGAGAAAGAAAACAAATTGATGTTTCATTTTCTAGAATGAACACAATAAACGAAAGAAAAAAAATGATTTCCTGGAGAGAAACAAAAAGATCCCAACAATTACTAAGTGTATTGGCAAAAGATATGAAAAAAGAACAAGACGAAATTTGGAATGACCTTGTTCCAAAAATTCTTGAAAAATATAATTCTGTTACAGAGGCATTCAAAGTAATGCTCGAATTCGGAAAAGATGGCGTAAAAGAAATTCCAGAACAGTACAGAGAGGCATTGTACAAGGTTGTTTCAAGAAGCATGACAATAACAAAAAAAGAAATTATTGAAAATGTAGAACTAAGAATTACAACTGGGGCTGGTTTAATAGAAATAAAAAAATTGTTCAAAGAGATGCCAGAAAATAAAGGTGTTGAACAAAAAATTTCTTATCTTGGTGGCGGAAAATACCAGTTAAAGTTTGTTTCTAACGGCTATAAAACAATTGAAAAACACATTAAAAATGTTAATGACTATTTGATAGCCAAAGTTGGAAAAAATGGCGATTTAAACATAAAAAGAAGAGAATAAGGGCGTGATTTTTTTTGGCAGTTATTTCTGAAGTAAAAAATGTTAAATTAAATAATCCTGTCCTATTAATTGGACTGCCGGGCATTGGTTTAGTAGGAAAAATTGCAATAGATTTTATTGCTGAAAAAATGAAAAATGAAAAGATTGGGTCTATTTATTCAACTTATTTTACTCCGGCAGGAATAACTTATAAAGGCCAGATTAATTTAATAAAGGACGAATTTTCTGTAATAAAAACAAAAACAAAAGATTTTATTTTACTTACTGGAATTGCACAGCCGGCACTTTTTGAAAATATAAATCCGGAAGCACATTTTGAATTTGCAAAAAAAATTGTTGAAATCGCAAAATCTTTGGGAGTAAAAGAAATTTATACTTTTGGCGGCTTGGATATTTCTGACGCAAGAATTACTAAAAGGCCAGATTTATATTTTGTTACAACTAACACAAAGAAAAAAGAGCCAAGCAAGTATGCAAAATTGTTACAAGACGAAATAACAATATCGGGGGTTGCAGGATTAACTCTTGGATTTGCAAAAGAAGATGGCATGCAAGGGTATTGTATTTTGGCAGAAACAACTGCAAAACTTATTTATGGTGACTTTGAAGCTGCAAAGAAAATGTTAGAGTTTATTTCAAAGTATTTTGGGCTAAAAGTGGACTTAAAAGACATAGACAAAGAAGCAAAGAAGATTTCCAAGGCTTTCAAAGAAGTTCAAAGTGCATTAAAGCAATTATCAAAAGATGAATCATCAGATGTTAAGCCAAGTTATGTAAGATAGTTGGGGTTTATGGACTTGCAGGGACCCAGAACAACCCTTTTC
>CAZMCX010000001.1:19654-32935 GCA_964565125.1 uncultured archaeon | reverse complement strand
TTTATGGATCACAATATAAAGATTTTGCTTATTGTGGTAATTGCTTTCTTTGCTGTTTATTGGTTAATACAAAACTTTTCTTCGATTTCTTTTAAAACTACAAGCACTTTCTCAACCGTGATAATAATTGCCTTCTTCATTTTGCTGTTCATATTCATGACTAGAAATAAATAACCTTTACTTTGATAGTGAATTATATATTCTTTTTTGTCCTAATTATACTTACATGGTAATGTATTCCTATTCAAAAATAAATTCATTCATATCCTGTCCCCTTAAATTCAAGTTCTCTTATATTGACAAAGAAGAAAAAGATTTTGAAACTTCTATAGAAAGCCACCTTGGGACTACAGTACATCACACCTTAGAAAAACTTTACAAGGATTTGCAACACGGAAAGCTAAACACAAAAAAGGAGCTCTTAGATTTTTACACTAAAGAATGGCACAAAGAATTCAAGCAAAAAACAAAGATAGTTAGGGAAGAGTATTCCGAAAAAGAGACTCTTGGACGAGGCAAGGAACACATTTCGGATTATTATGACAAGCATTCCCCTTTTGACCAAGATTATACTGTGGGTTTAGAACAGAAAATATATCTCAAACTTGGAGACGACAAATACACTCTTACTGGTTACATAGATCGGCTAGCCCTCAAAAAAGATGGGACTTATGTGATTCATGATTACAAAACTTCTGGCACTTTGCCTACAAACGAATACATTGATGAAGACAAGCAACTTGCTCTTTACTCAATAGCAGTAAAAGAGAAGTACCCCGATGCAAAGAAGATAGAACTTGTTTGGCATTATTTAGGATTTGGAAAAGAGATCAGAATCACAAAGTCTGATGAGAAACTAGAAGAAATAAAAAAGAGCATAAAAGCCTGGATTGACAAAATTGAAGAAGAAAAGGAGTTTAATCCAAAGGAGTCCGCCTTATGTGACTGGTGTGAATTTGCTTCAAAATGTCCAAAGAGAAGACACTTAGTAAAAACCAAGCAAATGAGCCTAGAGAAGTTCTCTAGTGATCACGGGGTAAAACTTGTAGACAAATATACTGAATTAGCTATTCTAAAAAGCCATATTTCCGAGCAACTTAACGGGCTACGAGAAGAGCTTGAGAAGTATGCGGAACATGAAAAGATTGACAATATCCAAGGCACAAATGCCCTGATAAAGATTTTGAGAGAAGAAGGAATAAAACTACCTTCAAAGACAAGTAAGGAGTACAAAGAGATAAAAGATCAAATAATACAAGCCGGGTTCTCGGAACTATTAGATATAAACTCATATTATATAGACAAACACCTGGAAAAGCTTCCAGAGCCACTTAGGTCAAGGATCCTTGCCGCAATCACAAAAAGAGAGGTAAAAAAGCTTAGACTGATCTCAGATTCATTTATTGAGTGACACATTTATAAACTTTTCTTAATAGTTATATATTATGAAAAATTTATTTTATTATGTATTGGCAGCAATATTAATTGTTTTGGCTATAATACCCTTGGGATTTTCCTATGCTTATTATCCTAGCACATACAGTTATTACGGATACACAACAACCACATACACAACTAATTCTTATGTAGGTTACACATATCCAACATATTATTACCCAACATATGTGGCTCCAGCAGCATATTATGTTCCAGTAGTTAACTATTCTCCAGTTTACACATTCCCTTACAGTTATTATGTAAACGGGGTTCCAGTAACCTATGCATATGGAACCTACGGATATCCAGCATACAACTATGCTTATAGCTACACAACATATTATGTTAGTTAGAAATAGCTAACTCTTTTCTTATTTTTTTGGTTTTTTATATCTATATCCTTCATAGTATTTGTTGTCTATACATATACGAATTCTTTTCCCAAGGAAATACAATCTAAAGAAATTCCAAAACCCCATCTATGGTGGCAGGTTGTCATATTTTCCTTGTTCCCATTCTGAATTCCACCAGCAAGTACCATTATGATATATATCTCTTGTATGCCTTTTCTCATAAGGACAATGAGGACAAAGGTACTTCAAATGAAACTTTGCCCACCATTTCTTCAAAATCAAGTAAAACGCTTCAAATCATCTTTTTGGCCAACAAACCAATTTCAAGACAGAGAAATTGTTTGAGGGTCCTGAAAATGATTTTCTTTTTTAAATCATTTTCTTGGCCATTTTCTTTGCTTTTCTTAGGCAATTCTTATGCCAATACTGGCCCATCCACTTAGTCTCTGGATTTCCTTGATTACATAAAGCACATACTTCTAGGTCTTTCTGTTGTGGCTTCTTCTGCTCTTCTTGGCCATTATCCACAGTCGGAACTAACTTCTTAAAAAACCCTTTTATATCCATTCAATCATTCTCCATTATTTATCGGATGACAACATTTATCTTGTTGCCCTTGCTTTGGTTTTAGTTGTCTTTTCCCTTTGCGCCATAATTCCAGGCAGTAACTGTCAAAGATTACGTATGCTTGGGCATCGCCCAACATACACTTTTGGCCTACCAAGCCAAGAAAGCTTTTTGCCTTATGCAAAAAGTTTCAGGGGCCAACAAAGCTTTTTTGTTTTTTACAAAAAAGTTTGAGGGTCAGAAGAATTTTCCAAAGTAAAATTGCTTCTTACTGAAGTAGTTTGCTAAGCAAACTAGCTTCTTGCCTTTTGTAAAAGGCCGGCTCATTTGTACCAGTTCTCAATCTTTATTTTTCCACCAGATTCTTGTTTTTCTTCTTTGTCTTCCTTAGGCGGCTTATACTCAAACTTCTTCTCTTTCTTCTTAAACAGCCTCTTAAAGAAAGATTCTTTCTTTTCTACTACCTCTTGCACAGGTTTTTCTTTTACTTCTGTAGTCTCAGTCACAGTTTTTTCCAGTTCTACGAACCTCTTATTCCTAATTGGCTCTGGCTCTTCAGGATTAAGAGATTCCAGCTCAAGAATCTTCTTATTTAGATAAGTCAGAACATATTCTATTTTCTCATTCTCAGAATCAAAATAGGCTTTTGTAATTGCCCCCACCAAGAACTGTTTTTTTAGGTTTTTTTGTTTCTTCTTGTAAACATCTCTTTTTCCAATAAGTTCGTTCAAATTTTCCTTTTTTAACTTCTTTACTAAAAGAATTATTGCCTCTAATAAAAATATAAATACAAAGAAACCAACAAGTAGGTAAAACCAAAGACCGGGTTTAAGGCCAAAATTGGTGTTAAGTATTCCTTGACTTTTTCCATAAACAAATCCTAAGTTATGATCAAAAGAAAGATATGGAAACATAAAGTAATTCATAAAGTAATAGTCTTTTGCCTTTTTTAGAGTCTCTTCCTTGCCATCAAAGAAAAATTTCCCATACTCATTAACAAACTCTTCACCATTTACATAAAAAACCTTAAAGTTCAAAGAAAATGGACTATTAAGAGTTCCATCTTTTTCCGGGTTTGTTATCTGGATGTTCAATTTATCGCTAAGTAGAATATTATACTGATCTACAAAAGGAATATTCCTGCCGTGATAGGTAAACACCCCATAAATAAATAAATCCATACTATTAGCGTCTAAAGCTGGTATTTCAAAGTCAAGTTTGCATACAAAGTTATCACAAGAAAATTGACCATTTTCTATGCTTGGCTTTAAAACCCACATTTTCAAATTCTTCAGGTCTTTTTTATAAGGATTTATAGAGTATTCCAAAGAGAGTTTCTGACCAAAGTTATAAACATCTTTTATTTTTGGTTTAATCAAATCAATATAATCAGTTATTGCCTCTACATCAAAGCTAAATTTTTGTTTAGAAAATTCATAACCTGCTTTCTGTCCAAGGGAAATATCTAATTTGCCACCGTAAACAAGATCAGAAGTTATGAACAGATCAGGATTAGACACATAAACACCATCTAGCTTATATAATTCTATCTTTTTATCCTTCAAAAAAACCATTATCTTGTCAAAAGGTGCAGTGTTTAACCCATTTACATCAGAAAAAAATACTTTTATTGTGTTAATTTCCGTCCCCACCAGATAAGGTGTAGTTTCTGGAGCAGTAGTAATAAGTTCTAAACTTGGAGTAAGGGCAAGCCCAAATACTGGCGACAGAAAAAAAAACAGAAATATTAGGAAATATAATTTCATGTTATACCCCTTATATCTTTTTTACAAACTCTTCTACGCAGTCTTTACAAACAAAGTGACCTTTAAATAAAATACCTTCATCCTTCTCTTTTTGGCAAAATATACATCTTGATGTTTCTGCGCCCCTCATTGCCCAAGTTCTTAATATATTCCAAGTTAACCAACTAGGAAGAATAAGCTCTCTCAAAACAGACTTATCGTTTGCAATTATCTTTTGCTTAAACATTGGAGATATCTTTTTATCTATACTTTCAAGCCATCTTGCCTTGTCTAAGTCCCCGGTTCTTTGCATCTTTAAAATCATTGATTCAAATTCATCCATAAAAAATCCCCCAATTGGTTTAATAATAAAAGAGCATTATTTTATATAAAGCTTTTTACCAATATTATGTTATGGTTTCAGAAACTAGCCTATTTCTTAAGAAAATATCCCAAAATAGATATGAATTCTTGGCAAAAGACTTAGACATGGAGCAAGGATCTTATTCTATTCAAAACATCGATGGACTCTGGATAATGAAAAAGTTAGCTTCCCAAGGCATGTTTAGTAACAGCGAAATCCATTCTAAAGGCTTTTTTATCTTTGAAGACAGCAATAGTGCAACGAAGTTTGCATATAGTATAAAAGAAGACATAGAGCAAGAAAAAGTAAAAGGCATTAAAGGATTTAACAATAGATTTTATTTCTTTAGTACTACATATTATACAAAAATGAAAGATAAGATAATTTCTTTACTTGAAAGCCCCCAGACCTTAAATCAACTGGCCGAAGGATTAGAACTAAATGAAGATATAATAAAAGGGATCTTAGAGCTTCTCAAAGAGGATGGGCTTATATTTGAAAAGAAGAAGGATTTATTTCATAAAATATAGGTGAGTTGGATGATTGAAGAAGAAAAGAAGGAAGAAAAGCCGACAAAACAAGAAACATCAGAAGAGCAAGATTTCTTCAATGAACCTATAACAAATCCACATCTAGAAAAATTTGATTATTTTTTAAACCTAAAATATAGTAAAGAAATAGACAAGTTAAATGACAAAGACAAAATTTTAAGAATAGATTTTAAAAGCCTGGAAGAGTATGACCCTTATCTTGCTGATGAACTAGTAAAAAACCCAGACAAGTGTATAGATGCAATAAAATATTGCATAAATAAAAAAATAACTCTTTTTGCCGAAAATAAAGACCTTGAGCCCACCATAAGTATTTATAACCTCCCTCAAGAGCATAAAATATTCATAAAACACATCAATGCAGAAGATATAGACTGCTTAATTGGAGTAGAAGGAATTGTAAGGCAATTTACCACAATTCTGCCCAAGCTAAAAGTTGCACATTGGCTTTGTAAAAGATGTGGATACGAGTTTAACATTGATGTTAAACACGAAATAGAAACTCCTACTGCCTGCCCAGAATGTCGGCACAAATTTCTAAGCCTAATAGAAAACAAAAGTGTATTTATTGATTATCAGAAATTGGAGATCCAGGAACCTTTAGAAGTTCTAAAGGGTGGAGAACAATCAAGTACCCTTGTTGTCTCGGTTACTGACTCATTAGTTGGAAAGGTGGGAGCCGGAGACAGAATAATCGTAACTGGGGTTATGCGGCTAGTTCCACCTCAGAAAAAGCAATCAGTTTATGGAAGATATTTAGAGTGCTTCGACATAGAAGAAACAAAGCAAGATTATGAAGACATAGAAATAGACGAAGAAAATCTAGAGCAAATAAGAGCCTATTCTGAAAACCCAGAAATTTATGACATTTTAGTTAATTCTATTGCCCCAAATATATTTGGCCATGATATAATCAAAGAATCAATTGCTTTACAATTATTTGGGGGAGTTAAAAAAACAATGGAAGATGGTTCAAAAACAAGGGGGAACATCCATATCTTACTAATTGGTGACCCAGGTGTAGGAAAATCAAAACTTCTTTTATATGCAAGTAATGTTGCCCCCAAAAGCCTATATGTTGTAGGTAAAACTGCTTCTGGTGCAGGTTTATGTGTTGGAAAAGATACATATATATTTGAAAATAAAGAATTACACAAAATCAAAGATATAATTGAAAACAAACAGGAAACCCTTGTAAAAAATAATGGAATATATTCTGCAAAGGGAACTGGAACAAAAACAATTACTTTAAACATAAAAACAAAAAAAGCAGAAGAAAAGGAAATCCGTGAATACCACAAAATACCTGCAAAAGAATTAGTAAAAATATTAGACCAGTATGGCCAAGAGCTAATTACTACAAAAAATACCCCCCTCTTGGTGTCAAAAAATAAAAAGATACAGTATGTAAGGGCAAGTAATTTAAAAAAAGACGATTTATTAGTGTGCCTACGAACTTTGGCTTATAAAGGACATAGATTTTCTTTACTTGACTTACTAGATTTAAAAAATAGCAAAATAAGACTTACCACAAAAAAAGCAAGAGAAATAGATCAGAAAATCAAGAGTAAATTTGGCACAAAAAGAATTTTTGCAAAGAAATACAACTTCGATGAAAATACAGTTTATTACAATCTGAATCACAGGGGCGTACCATATAATAAACTAGAAAAACTGTTGAATCTATTAAACCTTTCTCTGAAAGAAAAAGACATAGAATTTATTTTCAATTCGCATGGAAAGAACCTAAAAGTACCATTACTAAATAAAGACCTACTCTATCTACTTGGATGTGTATATGGAGATGGTGATGTTTCTATAAATAATAGGCAAGGGGTAGTAAGAATTAGCAACTCTAATAAATTATTACTTAATTCTTTAGCAAACATATCAAAAAAGCAGTTAGGAAAAGATGTTAAGATTGAATTACAGAAAGCACGGGTTCCAGTAATAAGAATAAATTCTAAAGTTTTTGCTAATTTAGTATATAAATTAGGATATAGAACTCCAAAGAATACAATGTTTATCCACCCAAAGTTAACTGCTATTCCAAAAGAAGACTTAAAGTTTTTAATAAGGGGGATATTTGACACAGATGGTTATGTTATAAAAAGAACAGGCCATGGCGGAGAATATATTGGGTTTTCAACAATAAGCAAAGATTTTGCAACCCAAGTATCTTTACTATTGCGTAGATGGGGAATATTATCACATATTTCTAAAAAGAAGAGAGCAGGCAACATAAACACAATTGCTGGAAAAACAGTTATTGGCCAATATGAAGTAACAATTTATTCTCAAGAAAACCTGGAACTATTTAAAAAACATATAGGGTTTGGTATTAACGAAAAGCAAGAAAAGTTTGATTTAATACTAAAAAAGTATAAACATAGAACCGCAAAACCACCAGATAAAGATTTAGTCTTCAGCACTATAAAAAAAATAAGTAATGTAAAAGATAAATGGGTATATGATTTTACAATAAAAGATGTACACAACTTCTTTGCAAATGGGTTTATCGCACACAACACAGCATCAGCAGTAAAAGATGAATTTGGAGAGGGCGGCTGGACTCTAAAAGCCGGTGCACTTGTATTAGCAAGTGGAGGGTTCGCAATGATCGATGAGTTCGACAAAATGAACCCTGAGGATCGAAGTGCAATGCATGAGGCCATGGAACAGGAATCCTATCACAAAGATTTTGAAATAATGTTTTCGGATGGCTCAAAAGAAAAAATAGGAGATTTAGTTGATTCTTTGATTAATAAAAACAAGTCAAAGGTAATGAAAGGAATAGATTGTGAGATTTTAAAAGTAAAAGATCTTTCTGTAATAACTACTAATTTTAAGGAAACATTCCCAATAAAAGTAGATAGAGTAAGTAGACATAAGGCGCCAAATAAATTTATTGAAATAACTTATTCTAATGGGCGTAAAATAACTGTAACACCAAACCACCCCATTTTTGTGCTGGAGAATAACAGCTTTATTGAAAAGCCAGCAGAGTCATTAAAAAAAGGATTATTTTGTCCATATACTACACTTAATAATTTAGAAAAAACTACAGTATTATTAGATAATAAAAATATAGTTACGAGTAAAAAAGAGATAACACTACCAAATACAATAACACCAGAACTTGGGGCTTTATTAGGCTACATTTTAACCGAAGGCCATTGCTATTTAGATAAATCAAATCATTATGCTGAAATAGGGATTAGTAATACAGATTCAAAAATATTATCTAAAATGCATGATGTTTTTTCAAAATCTTTTAATGTTAAGTTAAATATTAATATTCAAAAACCAGAAAATAGAAAAAATGCAACAAAAACATTAACAACAATTAGATGCTGTTCTTTAGCACTTTATGACTTTTTTGAAAAAAACTTTGGAGAACTTGTTTCAAAGTCTACACAAAAACGAATTCCAAAAAAACTTTTTGCTTGTCCGGAGGCAATTCAAAATGCATTTTTATCTGCTGCTTTTGAGGGAGATGGATTTGTTGATAGTGGGCGATTTGGTTTTATTACCGCTTCTAAGTTAATGGCTGAAGATTATCAAGACTTATTATTACAACTAGGAATCTTTTCAAGAATACAAACAGAAAACAGAAAAGAAGCAAAATATTATAAAATTGTAATTACAGGGTTTAATTCAAAAAATGAGTTTTTAAAATTGGTTTCCAAGCAGGATAAAAGATCAATTAAAATACATAAACAGATAGAAAAAAGCTCAAAAATAAGTGGCCAGAGGGAATTGTTACCCATAAGTATTCTTAAACAAGTAAATGAAATACAAAAAGAACTAAAAATAAGCAAAGGGTATTTTGTAACCCCAATAAGAAAAGGACACAATGCGGAAAAAAAGACTATATTACAAGCTCTAAATAAAATTAACAAAAAGCTACTATTACTAAAAGAAAAAGATTTCCAGAGCCCACGACTTTTTAGAACTGCTTTTTGTATAAGATTAAAAACTATTGCAAAAGAAATGAATCTTTCTACAAGTATGATTACTTATATTGAAAGAAATCCAAACACAAAACTTTATTCTACTTTAAATAAGAAGATTAGGGAAATAGGAATAAACAAAATCAACAAGATAGAAAAAGAAATATCACAAATAGAAAACATAATTAATTCAAAAATGAGCTTAGTCATAATAAAGGCTGTAAAAACATTACAAAATCATGACTCGGAATGGGTGTATGATGTTACTGTTGAACCAACAAGAACTTTTATTACTGGGGGTTTAATATTACACAATACAGTGTCTATCGCGAAGGCAGGAATTGTATCCAATTTCAAAACTGAAACCAGTATTTTGGCAGCAGCAAATCCAAAGTATGGCAGATTTGATCAATATAAAACAGTCCCTGAACAAATAGATATACCCCCGACCCTAATGTCAAGATTTGATTTATTCTTTTCAATTAAAGATTTATTAGACGAGAAAAGAGACAAAGAAACTGTGATGTCTATCCTAAAAGGCCATAAAACCGGAGAACTATTAAGCAAAATGAAGCAAACAGATCTTGCAAAAAAAGATAGGGATTATCTTGAGAAAAGCTCAAAACCACAAATTCATCCAGATTTATTAAAAAAATATATTTCTTATGCAAGAACAAAGATTTCTCCAGTCCTTTCAGATAAAGCAATGGACAGATTAGGTAAATTCTTTATAGATTTAAGAAAAAAAAGCAAGGATGGAAGAGTAACAGTAACTTACAGGCAGCTTGAAGCTTTAATCAGGCTCTCTGAAGCAAGTGCAAGAGTAAGATTAGGTCAAACTGTAGAAATTGAAGATGCAGAAAGAGCAATAAAATTATTCAGAACTTCTATGGAACAAGTAGGAATGGACCCTGAAACTGGAGATATGGACATTGATATAATTGCTACTGGCCAGAGCCACTCACAAGCAGTCCAAATGCGTAATTTACTAGAAACAATAAAAGATTGGTGTAAAGAGCACGATTCAATAAAGTTAAATGAACTAATGACTGAAGCAGAAGCAAGAAAAATAGATAAACTAAAGATACAAGATTATGTGAGTAAACTTTTGAGAGCAGGGGATGTTTATGAACCTAAACCGCTTCACTACAAGCCAGTTTTTAAAGAATAATATCATCTATTTTAAGATTCTTTTTTCCTATGCCCTTATTGCTGCTCTGGCTTTAATAGTGCTTTACACTCTAAAGATTAATAGTATCCAGATAAATCCTTTGGCAGACACAAAAGAGAGCCTGGCGAACATCTATTACCTTGCTGGTGGAGTATTTGTTTCCACATTTTTATTATTAGTTATTTTTAAATTTTTTAAAAGAAGTACAAGAACCTTAGATCTTGTTCTTACTTTTATTGGGTTTGAAACTTTGTTTTCAATATTCAATATCCCAAACATTGGACTGTTACTAACAGTTATACTTTGTGTTACCAAATATTATGCACAATCTAATCGGCTTCTAAAGAACTTTTCAATGATAGTAACAACTGCCACATTTGCAACCATGATCGGTTACTCTATCTCTTTTCTGCCTTTATTCATATTCGCCATAATTCTTGCAATATATGACTACATTGCGGTCTATAAAACAAAACACATGGTCTTCTTGGCAAAGAATATAGTAAACACTAACTACATTTTCACAATTGCTTTAAACTATTCAAAAAAGCCATTAGATATCGGATCTGGAGACTTTGCAATCCCAATAATGCTTTTCACTTCTGCACTTTTTATAAACACGGCTCTTGCTTTCATAATCTTAAGTCTAAGCGCAGTAATGCTTTGTTTTACAATCTATTTACTTCTTAACAAAAAAACAGGAGAAAGAGTAATGCCCGCACTGCCTTTACAAGTTATTTCCATAGTGCTAGTTTATCTTATTTTTATTATATTCTAAAATCGCCCGCTTTTTTTTTCTTCGATCCCTAAACTTTCTAATTATTAACAGGGGGTTTACTGCTAAAAAGAAGAAGTAAAAGAAACCCCAAGGGGCAATAAGTTCAGGATATTTAATTGCAGCAATAACATCTGATTTGGATACTGTTTTTACTAGATTACTTGGCTCAGTAGCTAAAGAATAAATCACAAAAACAATTAGTGCAAGAATAAAAGCAAACACGAGCATAAGCAAATTATAATCCACTTTCATCTGCTTTTGTTCAACTTCATCTTCAATTATTATCTGTCTCAGATAGTAAAAATTTATTACAAAGGAAATTAAGAAATAGATAAAAACAAAAAGATCAGCGTTATATGCAACATATGATGCAATTAACAAAAATACAATTGTTACACCAATACAATAACCTTTCTCTTTTATAGTTTTTATTTTTTGGTAATACCAATTTAAAACAATAATATTTAAGATAATGCCATATGCTTCCAGTATAAGCATTATTAGGCCATTGTTTAAAAGCCAGTTTCCTGCGCCGCCTTGGAAAAAGAATGCATATAAAAAAAATAAAGCCATCCCTAAATGGCCAAACAAATAAATCCTTTCTCCCAACATGTTAAAAGAATAGGAACCACCAGTATAAATAGGTTACATTATCTTCAGGACTAGAAATAAAAAATAAATAAAAAAACAAGTAGGATAAAGACAGCAATAGTTAGGTTTACTACTAAAGAAAACAAATAAAGAATGGTTTGGATTTTACCCTATTAATTCTTCAACAACATATTCCAATATACTTGGAGTTAATCCCACTTCTTGATAATTGAAATATATTACTTTTCCCAAACCATATCCGCTCTTTACTATCCCAGTGTATATTTTCTTACTTACAACATCTTGGATATATGCCCATTCATCATCTTGTGGATAAACATCAAATACTGTAAAAGGCAATCCTTGTAATCCTTGTATAAAAGGATTAGGAGGGATCTTGTCAATTCCTTGGAATATTTTTGTTTTATTTGCATTATACCAGACTCCATAAGGCAACGGTATTGGTGTTGCACATTTTGGGCCACTATCTATTGGGATCATACAATCAACTGGTGCCATGCTCTCGTTAAATGTTGCTGGCAAACCAGCTAAGTCTGATCTTCCAGTTAAATATATTGCAGAATCTCCAACTATTATTAGCTTTCCACCTACAAATACATAATCAATTAGTGCCTTTGAAAGATCTGGCGGTATTGATTTATCACTAAGCATTGTCTGATCTAAGATAATTAAATCATAATTCTTTATTTGGTTCTTAGGATTATGTGCAAAGTTTTGTGCACTTTCTATCCGCTTTATTTTATATTTTTGACCGTTCACCCCTTGTTCTAAAACAGAATATGAATCCTGATTATATGGACTCATCCATGGCTGTCCAACCAACAAAATTTGTTTATAATCTCCCATTATGCTTGAAAGTAATCCACCAACTAATGGTACTGACTTAGCATCTATCATACCAAAATAAACTGATAAAAACAAAAACAAAATTATTATCAAAACTAGAGGTATCCATACTTCAGAATGTGCCTTAATTTTATCAAAAAAGCCATTTCCGCTTCCGGAGTCTGCGTAACTAGCTAAAGGATCTGGTCCTGCAGGAGCATCATCATACATTAATTATCACCCATAAAAGTTTTCAAAAAACATAGATATAATATAATAGTTTATTTATAAAGGTTTCTATTATATTTATAAATAGGGCCACAAAAATTTTTAAATGGATTTACTCTCTTTGAGGTGTAAAAGTATGAAGTATAAGATAGTTAATCGAGTAGCATCTTCTTTTTTAGGCGGTCAATTGGATTTGTTTAATTTAGCTGTAAGCCATCCAGACATAGAATATGAACCCGAACAGTTTCCCGGTGCAATAATGAGGCTAACTGAACCAAAAGTTACTTTGCTTTTGTTTAAAAACGGAAAGATAATTTGTGCAGGCGCAAGTTCTGATGCAGAAGTTCCTTTAGCAATAAAAAGATGTTCCGAAATAATTCACAAGCTTCAGTCAGATATACAAATCCAAACTAAACCAGTATATGAAATTGTTAACATTGTTGCCAATGCTCAAATAGATCAAACATTTAACTTATTTGATATGGCTTTAGAATTAGATAATGTTGAATATGAACCAGAGCAATTTCCGGGCGCAATAATTAGACTTTACAAACCCAAAGTAAGTCTACTTTTATTCAAGAATGGAAAGATCATCTGTGCAGGTGCAAAGTCCGAACAAGATGTTATTGACAGCATAAAAGAAATTGAGAAGCTTGCAGAGACTTTAAAAAAGAAGAAGGCATAAACCTTTTTTTTC
>CAZMCX010000001.1:2156-19554 GCA_964565125.1 uncultured archaeon | reverse complement strand
TTATTCAACCTTACTCAATATTATGTTTTCAAACTGTATTGGTTTTATTTTCTTTGCATAAGCATAAGCAAATTGAAGCTTGTCCAGATTAGTGCCATAAATTGTGTAAAGCTTATCCCCGCGGTTCAGATCTGAATGCGGCTTTACATGCAGAAGAACCCCCGCAAGTTTATCGCTTGGGGCCCCAGCAAATCTAGCAATTTGATTTAATCCTTTTATACTCATATTAGAAACATAACCACTCGTCTCTGCATACACATCTATAAATTTATCACTTATTGGCACTTTTTCTGAACTTGAACAAATCCCCCCTTGAGCAGCAATTATTTCTTTCATTTTTTTCAATGCTTGACCACTATTCAAAATCTGTTTAGCTTTCTTTAGCCCCTCGCCTTCTTTAGCCTTTCCGCCCATTTCTAAAAGAATTCCTGCAAGTTCACAAGCCTTCTCTGCCAAGTTATCATGCACTTTTCCCTCCAGAATTTCAAGAACTTGTTTAGCTTCTAGCGCACACCCAAAAGCGGGGCCAGAAGGTATAGATCCATTAGTAATTAAAGACTTAACTTCCATGCCCAATTTCTTTCCAACAATTACAAATCCTTCTGCAAGTTTCCTTGCCTCTTCTATAGTTTTCACCTTAAGTTCTGGGCCCACAGGTAAATCAATTATAACTTTCTTTGCCCCAACACTTGCTTTTTTCGCAAGTACAGATGCAATTACCTGCCCATGAGGATCAAGAGATAAAGGATACTCAATTTTTATTATTTTATCATCCACAGGTGCAATATCTAATGCCCCGCCCCATGCAATAAACCCATTGGTTTTTTCTAAGATTCTTTTCATATCTTCAAAAGACAAGTTTACATTTGCAAGAACTTCCATTGAGTCTGCTGTTCCCGCTGCAGAAGTTATTGCTCTAGAAGATGTTTTTGGCATAGCTAAATTAGCAGATGCAATAATTGGAACTATAATCATTGTTGTCCGCCCATTTATTCCCCCGATACAGTGTTTATCCACAATAACTGGCTTATTAAAATCAATTATATCTCCACTTTTCAATATAGAGTCTGCCATTGAATAGGATTCATCTAAGTCAAACCCATTTATGTATACTGCAGTCATAAAAGAAGCAATTTCGATTTGTGACAGGTAATTATTATTTATGTCTTCCACAATACATTTTATTTCATCATAAGTCAGTTTTTGGTTTTGCAATTTTTTCTTAATATACACAACACTATCTAGGTGTTTTGAAATGCCAACATATAGTTCTTTTGAAGGCTTTATTGCCCCAAATACATCTTTGTATACCCCAATTTCTCCTTTTTTTACAAAATTCGTTGAAACATTTACAACAACTCCAATACTTTCTTCAGTCTCATCATTATATAGTTCTATACGTTCTAAAGGCATAACCCCAAGCTCTTTTGCATCGTCTTTATTCATTACAACAATATATGTCCCAGTTTCCATTTCTATTTGTTTAACTTTCAATTTCATTCTATAATGACTTTTCATATCAACACCCTTTAGAAAACATATCAAAAACTTCTTTAAATTTATGAACATCAACTTGCTTTAAATAATAATTTCCAATACCATAAGGATCAAAATTTCCCTTATCAGTGATTATTTGTTGAATCAAATAAGACGGCACAAGATCAAAAGCATTATTTATTATTTCAAGATTTTTGTTTTTATAATCCCACACTTCTGCTGGGTTTCTTTTATCCAAATTTGGTTCAGATCCATATAACGAAAGCGGGTCAAATTTATCCATATGTGCCAAAACATAATGCGGCACATTGAACTTCTCCGCAATCATACTTATTTGTGTTGTTCCAATCTTATTTATTATAGACCCATTAGACAAAATACTATCACAGCCACTAATAAAAACATCTGCTTTGTCCATCATCTGATAAGCCCCGGAGTCCACTACGTGCTTTACTTTTATCCCTTTTTCCACAAGATTTTTTGCAGTAATTCTACCTTGGAATGCTGGCCTGGTTTCTGTGTTTATTACATAATCAAGCAACCCCACATCTGCTAGCTTTTCAATACAATATTCTACAGTATGCGAATGACAATGAGTAAACACAACAACTTCTTTATCAAACATATCCACAAAACTTTCTGCGATTATTTTTTTTCCTTTTTCTGATTCTTGCAGATCCCTTTTTGTAAACTTAATAACCTTCTTTACAAATGATTCAGAATCTTTTGAACTATCTTGCATTATCAAAACATACAAGTAATAAATAAAACTCCTAAGAGCTGGCTCAGTTGGTCTTAACATCCAAATCTTGCCAAGAGTTTTTACTAGCCCCTTTTTCAAGTCCTTTAGATCCCCAGACTTATTTTTAGTTAAATCTTTTATTATCGCTTCCTCAACACTTTTTTCTATTTTTGAAGCACCTTGTATTTCCAGAGATTTTATTTTATTTTCTGTTTTTTCCAAATTTGAAAAGTCTTTATACATTCCCTAAACCCCTCATTCTATCTTTAATAAAAAACTTATAAACAATATATCCAATTGACCCAAGCACCACAATACTTAATACAATATATACCCAAATCATGACCCCGTCATCAAACAATCCAACTTTACTTTTTGGTTTTACTTTAAACTGTTTTATTATCTTCGTGCCATCAGGCAAGGTAATTTCCATAATATAGTTTCCTTCTTCAGTAGGAATAAACTCTAAATTACATTTCTCGTCCATTACATATTCTTCTACTTTTCCACTTGAGCTTATCACTTTTATTTTTGCACCAACCACGCACACATTATCCTTAAAAATTCCAATTCCTTGGCTTTCTCCAAAAAATATTTCTGGTTTAAACTCAATTATTGGTTCTGACTCATTCCCATCTGGGTCAAATATGGCCGGATTTTCATCAGGAATAATTGGCTCAATATCTGGCGCATCATCATCTGGCACATCATCATCTGCGCCCGGGTCTCCATCACCAGGGTCATCCCCACCTGGAATTCCGCCGCCAGTGTTTATTGTAGGAACACTAAAGAAAAAGTAATTCATATTTTTCCTAAACAACTGGCTTGCAGTTCTTGATTCACCATACATCATCATTACATAATTTACATCATTAGTGAACCCCGAAAAGTTTGCCAGATAATTACAATCGTCCCCTACTTGCTCTGCCAAGTTTGTAGTGCCACAATAATCTTTTATTGTCCCACTTGTAAGAAGAGTTGGTTCATTATATGCCCCAGCAGTATTTACATCTTCACGATATAATTCTATAGTGTATACTTCCGCATAAGGAACACTAGATAGTCCAACATAATATTTATTATTTGCTATTGTTGCCTCTCTTGTAAACACTATGTCTGGATAATATGACCTCGCAATCACATTTAAATCAGAGTCTAAATATAAAATCCATGAATTCTGGATAGTGTCTCTATTTGAAAATCTCAAAATATAATTGTAATCTCTTTCAGAGCCATTATAATAGGTATTTCCATCATAGATTTCCAAGTCTATATAATCAGTATTATCTACTGTATAATCAGAATAGTTTTTATCAGAAATTAAAGTAGACATATCTCGATCATATTTAGTTAATATTACATAATTACCATCATCTCTTCCAACAAGAATTATATTTCCATCTTCATCTTCTTCCATTTCAACTATTAATACCTCACTAATTGTAAGGCTAGAAGACACATCCAAATCTAAATTTAAGTCATATATCAAACTATCCCCCGAGGAAGTTACCCCCAAAACTAAGATGTTTCCGTCTGACTCTATTATGTCTTTTTCAACAGTAATATCATTCAAAAAGTTTGAGTCATAAGTAGTTTCCAAATCAGAAGATAACTTATAAACTGTTGCATTAACATCTCTTCCCACTAATAAATAATAGTTTCCATCGGAACCAATTATCCCCTCGGTTACTGACCCAGAATAATTAAAATCATAAGTAGTAATCAAAGTATTTAAATCATTTCCATCAAGCAGATATGCTGCTGCATTGGAATCTAACTTTCCATATACAAGATAGTTTCCATCGTCAGAGTTATACACTCCACCATATCCTACTGCATTACCATCTATTTCTACTATTGCACTTGAAGAAACTCTTCCGTCATCTTCTTCATTGAACAAGAATATTTGGATATCACTATTACTACCTAAATTATTTGTTCCTACCCCAAATGAATAAGTAGAGTTAGCAGGTTCAACACCATAAAAATTACCATTAAAGTCAGTATATAATTCCGATGACTTCCAAGAGTAAAAATTTGGATACGTTACATTAACATCGTCTTCTTTATCATACCATTTGTAGTCATAATAAACATAAATATCTGTATCTGCCCCAGCAGCTAAAAAGTCATCCAAAGCCACTTCCACCTTTAAAGCATTTATATCTGTATTTAAAATTGTATAGTGGTCAATTTCGCTTGAAAAAGTTATTTGATATGGGTTAATATCAAGTCCAGAATAATCTTCAAAATTTAGATCAAGAGTAAAAGAATTCTTTTGAACAGAGTCATTATTTGTAATTGTTATTAATTTTCTTAACTTATAATCAAATTGATCCCAACTACTTACTAGAACATAATACAATGATAAATTCACATCAACATTTACTCCATCTTTATAATAATCTCCAAGGCCCGCATTGTAATACAAATCATAAAAACTAGTTGCCAAATTAAATTCTACAGAATCTGACCCATCCGTGTATTCCACATTTGATGGGCTTACACCTGGATCAACAAACATCATATCTGCCAAAGGATGGTAGTCATAGAAAGTTGATTGCCCTGAAGGAGAATAATTTGTATCACAAACCCCATAATAAGGAGCTCGGTCTTCACAAATATCAGATTGTCCAATATAAGCCCCAGAGGTCCAATAATTTCCACCAACACAGGTGCCTTGAATTATGTTCCTACTACCTGTACAATCCAAAGTAGTATTTAGATCTAAAGTAATATCTAAAGAATCTACAGAAATATCTAGGTAGTTTGCATCATTCTCAACATAAAATTTGTTGTTGTAAATTGAATACTGACCATTAGTATCTCCAGAAATTAACATATTTGTGCAAGTTAAACAATCAAAAGAATTGTAAATATTATTGTCATAAATTGTGGCAACCAGATTTGAATCCACAATATTTATCGAGCTTGTTGCAGTTAGGTTTGAAGTTACAATATTATCATAAAAATTTACTGTTCCTTCTGCATTATAGAAATCAACTATCTCAAAGGTATTATTGTAAAAGTTTGCATCTATTGAATCATTAAAATCTGCAGGTGTAGAATTAGAATCATCATAATTGTTATCTAAAAAATTTCCAAAATAATTAAACATTATTGTTGCACCAAAGAAGTTATTGTTGTTTATATCTAAAGTTTCAGGACAATTAGAAGAATTGTTTATATCCATTGCAAGCCCATTTACCCCCTCAACACCATTAATATCACTATTAGCCATTTCCCCAGAAACACAATGTGTGGCCCCATACGTTCCAGTAGTAATAGCAGATTGATTTGTAGTAGTAATATTTGTGCTGTTAATATCTACAGCAGAATTTGCATCAATAAGCAAAGGGAAATGGTATTCTAAAGCAGATATGTTTGTATCATAAATATTAATATCAGAATTACAAGAGTAAACAATTATATTATTCGCATCAGAGGACGTATCAGAAAGGTTTGAATCACTTATATTTATTAAACCACCATATATTCCGCTATTTACAAACCTTTCATTTAAATTTGTAATATTCAAAGGTTTTGTCCCAGAAGTTATAATTCCATAATTTTGTGCAGCATTGGAAAAAAATCTATTTGAAAAATCAGGACTTAAAACAAGACCGTTAAAATCCAATTCGGTAGCACAGTTAAAAAACGCATAATATCCCCCACCAGCATAATCTGAGTTTAAATCTGTTGGACAATTATAATCTGATATAGAGCCATCAAAAGCCCACAACCCAACCCCATTTATAGTAAAGTCCTTTAAAAGATACCCTTTTAATGGAATTGCAGAGAAATATACATCTCCTTCCAAATTTATATCGTGGTATTTTATATTCCCAGTATGTACAAAGGCCTGGTTATTATCATAGTTTCCATAAATATTATAAACTTCTAAGTATTCATTACCACCACCTACAACAAATTCTGTATTACAAGCACTATCACCACCCATAACTATATCCCAAGTAGAAGCAAAAGAACGCTCTGTAATAGCATCAACAGAATCCATTGGTAACAGACTTATTTCGTAATCATGCACAGAAATATTATTTGAATCTACAAAACTAAAAGGTGATAAAGCCCCCGCACCAGTAATAATATTAGAATCAACAGCCAGCCCGTTTATGTCTAATGTTGTGGCATAATTACAATTATAAAACATGAAAGCGGCGGCATTATTATAGTCAAAACTACTTGGGCAATTCAGATCAGAATAATAAATTCTTCCGCCGCCGTCTTGTGGAAGGTTCACATCATAGTGATAATTATTGAACCAGAAAATGTTTTTATCGTCCACAAGATTATCTGGAGTTACTATTATATTTACATCATCAACAAGATACAAAGAATTAATATCGTTAAAATGGTTATCCATTAAAATATAATCTTCGTTTGTGCCGTCAAGTCTTATTGCTTCGTATAAATTATTAAAATCACAACTTGCAACAATATTTGAGTACAACGGGGCCCCCCCATATACCCCGATTTTTCCTCTTGTGTTTAGCCCATTAATTGCCTTTCTGCTACAAGCCAGCCAAAGGTAATCGCTATCAAGACTTATACAGGCATTATCATCTGTTAAATCAATTTCTTCCACATTCAGGTCATTAGCCAAAAAGAATTGGCCATAAAGTTGGTCCCCAATATCATCTATACCTCTATTTACTGTTGAAATATCCAAACCACAAGATGTAACACCCACTATAAAACCCTGTGTGTTTGCATCAGAAATTATTACATCTGCTGCACCAGTGTTAAAATCAACTAAATCTGAGATTCCTATTGCTGTACCGTCAACAACATTTATATCAGTAATATAGTCTCCAGATCCCGCAAACAGAACACCAATATTATTGGAGTCTGTTAGAGTTCCCTCGTGAAAAATTTTAAAGCCATTAAAGTCAATTTCTACATTATTAAAATCTGGTGAATAAATACAAACATTTCTGTCTATACCCCTTAAAGAGATTGTAAGATAATTAGCATCAAGATTCAAATCATTCTGTAAATAATAAGTCCCTGACGCGCTTATGGTTGTATTACAATCAGTTAATGTTGCCCCAAAACTAAGGGACATTAACAACACAAAAAAAACACTAAAAAAAAGAAATAACTTTCCTGTCATAAAATCCCCAATTAAGTTATATTTTATAAAAAGAGTTATAATATATAAGCTTGTCGCCAAAACACCTGCAAATATGCAGAAAAAATTGATTTTTAACTCCTTAACTCAAAAGCAACCATTTATAAACCTTTCTTAACCCATATTAATTCTATGAGTTACACAAGTAATAATTATAAAGTATTGCCGATTGTGGCTTTGTTCATCGTGCTCCTTAGTGGGCTAGTTTTTAGTGAACAACTTTTTTGTAATAATCAGAATCTATCTTATACAAACAACAAAATAGTTTGCTTTTACACTCCAGACAAAGAGGAATATCTTTCCCCTAGTACAGAGGGAACTATAGCACTAAGCAAGATAGAATACAGTTCAAAGGCAATTACTCCAAACTCAAGTTGGGTTTTCAAGCTTTATGCAGATATAGATTCCGCAAAAGAAGGAATGCAAGAATTAGTAGTAAAACAAGCAGATTTTAAGCAAAAATTCCAAGTTTTCGTTTCAAAGAACGATATAATTGAAGTAAATTCAAATATAGTTTACGAAGATTACAAAGGAATTCTTATATTAGATATAAAAAACAATAGTAAGAATAAATTAGATTTAGCTATAAAATATAACTTCCCTGAGTCATATTCAAGTGATAAAGAAAACGACAGCATAAAATTGCTAGAAAAAAGTAAAATTGCATTAAAAATACCTTTTGAGTATGACAATGCAGATTATAGTGTAGGGGATGTAACAATATCCTACACAGTTGATAATTTACAAAAAACAAAAAAAGAATTAATAAAATTTGATCCTTATCTTGTTCCTTATCAGGAAGATTCAAGCGTATTTAATCCCTACTTCCTATTATCAAATAACAAGGTAATGATAGGTCTTGATGTTTTGCTATTACTTGCAGCAATTGTGTTATTCACAATGTTCATAGGCAGATTAGGCAAAACAATTGTAAAAAAATGAGGAGATTATGATTAAGAGGTGAATGTAATGGGTTTATTAAAAAATATTTTGTTTGTATTGGCAGGAATATTGCTAGTAAGCGGTTTCGCTTTTGCATTTGAATGGCCAAACTTCAGTTGTATATTTTCAAATGATCTAACTGTATCTGTTACAAAAGACATATACAATGTAGAAAGCGGGCATACAATAGAAGTGGATTTTTTAGCAAAAAACTGTACAAATAAGGACTTAGAAATTTTAACTCAGATAAAATTTGATGACGAAGATGAAATGGAGTATTTTGATCCAACATTTTCTTCAAAATATATAAATGTAGATAAAACAGACTCAAAAAAATTAACATATAAAGTTAAAATAAACGAAGACACTCCTCCAGGTGAGTATAGTTTATTTTTCGAGTTCTATACAGAATCTTATGATATAACTAAAGAAATAAAAATAACAGTAAACAATTCCTCTTTTACAGAGGATTTACCAAATGTCGATTGTATACCTTCAAATGATCTAACTGTATCTGTTACAAAAGACATATACAATGTAGAAAGCGGGCATACAATAGAAGTGGATTTTTTAGCAAAAAACTGTACAAATAAGGACTTAGAAATTTTAACTCAGATAAAATTTGATGACGAAGATGAAATGGAGTATTTTGATCCAACATTTTCTTCAAAATATATAAATGTAGATAAAACAGACTCAAAAAAATTAACATATAAAGTTAAAATAAACGAAGACACTCCTCCAGGTGAGTATAGTTTATTTTTCGAGTTCTATACAGAATCTTATGATATAACTAAAGAAATAAAAATAACAGTAAGTGATTTCGAAGACTTTGATATAAGCCTAGAAAAAGACACATTCTGTAAGAACGATCTTTTAGAGACTTATGTAATATTCAACAACGACACAGGTCACAAAGTTTTAATAGATCCAAAAGTAACCTCAGACCTTCTTTGGCCTAAAGTTCATTCAGATGCTTTGTTCTTAGAAGACAACAAAGAAACAAAGGTAAAGATATCCTTCAATAAAGATGTTACTATCGGAGAATACATTTTAAAAGTTGAAAACGATATATCAATACAAGGTAACGGAAACGAATACTTTAGAAAAGATTTAACATTAACAGTAACTGACTGCCTAAGCCACGCTTTAGAGTTATCAGTAAGCGGAATTGGGTCAGTAGTTAAGGGCCAAAACAAAGATGCAACATACAACATTTACAATGATTCCGATGAAGATATATTAGTTCAATTAGCTTACGACAATGTTGGCGGAGACTATGTAGTATCACAATTAAACAACGATATAGTTGTTGAAGCTAACTCCGGAGCAAGCAACACAATAACAATAGGAACTAACGACAATACTTTATCTGGCGCACACACATTGAAAGTTAAAGTTTATAGCGCAAAACAAACTTTAGAAGAAACAATTTCATTCAATGTTATAAACGCAAATTTGGAAATGAATTATGAGCCCCTATCAGCAAAAACAACTATTAAGAACGCACAAGTAGTAAAAGTAAAGAATAACAGCACAGCAAAGAAAACTTTACAAGTAATAATAGAAAACAGCGGCGACGACATGGTTTACCCAGCAGTTGCTGAGATAGTTGTTGATAAAGGAGCTGAAGCTAACTTAAACGTTTTTATAATTCCAAAATCAATTGGGGTAAAGAGCTATAAGTTGATCTTGAAAAATAGCACAGAATACTACACAAAAGATGTTTATTACAACTCAATAGGATTCTTTGCTACACCAGCATTTATCACAAAATACAACTCAAAGATAAGTGCAGAGAAAGACAGTAGCTTCAACATTACTACAAGCTTAGAGAACCCATACGATGTTTCTATAACAGTATCATTATTCGTAGAAACAGGTACAGGTTCAATAATCTCAGTAACTAAATCAGTAACTTTAAATCCTAAAGAGAAGAAAACAGTTGATGTTCCAGTATACGTTACAAACGCATTAACTGGAGAATACTCAATGAACTTGGTAACACAAACAGAAATGGGAATTTTTAAGAGCCCAGTTTATTTGAAAGTATTACCAACAGCAACAGAGATTCTTCCATTAGAGTTAGAGTTGCCTGCGAAGGTATACTTCATACCAAACCAAACAACTATGGTTCCAATAAAAATAGTAAACAACAACACAGTAGACATAGTTAATGCAAAGATTTACTTTGATGAAAACACATATATCACAACAACTATTGCTTCAAACACAGCAAAGGATGTTCAGGTTCCACTATACCTAGAAGGAACAGCTAAGAAGCAAGTTAAGTTGACAATAGAAACAAACAGCAACAAAGTAAACACATACGATATTATGGCTGAGCCAAATCCAGAGTTCACAACAACTGGTTTGTTTGGATTGGGAATAGGAAGCACAATTGGAATCATAATTGGAATAATCATAATTGTTCTAATAGTTCTATTGGCAGTATTCTCAAACAAGAAAAAGAACGAAGATAATGCGAACGATGAGGAAAACAACAACACAACACAGGCAAAGCTACAAGATTAATAGAAATATTAAATCATTAATTATACAATAGGGGCTCTTAGCAGCCTCTCCCCTTTTTTTTTTATTTCTACTCTACAAAAAGCAGGGATTTTTATAGATTCCTATTCCTTATTTATAGGGATTTATATGACGTTTAAGACAAATCTAATAATTATGTTTAATAGTGAGGGAGAGATACCTACTCAAATAACTAATCGATTAAAAATGTTAAATTTTTTTCCTGCACAAGGATCCATAGACTATACTTATTCTTGGGATCATACACCCACAATAGATGAAATACTTGCCTTAGGAAATAAAGTGAGTGCTACTCTAAAAGGAGCCAATGTACTCTATAATCTAGAAACTTCTGAGGAGAATTAAATAAATAGGCAATCCAATAATTTCCCATTATTGCTAGATTTCTTTTTAGCACGAACCTGTCTTTCAGTTAATGGCTTATGTTCTCTCTGTGGTTCTCTAATTCTAGGCATATAAACAAATAGAGGTTTGAAAATAAAAAGATTTACATTTTAGACAGATACCATTTTTCGTATTCTTTGTGATTACCAACAAAAACAAGAATTCGTGCTTTTTCTATTTCAGAAAAACAAACTCTATATTGTCAAATTTCTAGAACAAAATAGGGGACACCAAATCTTAGGTGCCTAAATTGCCGATCCGTTTTTAAAATTTCTAATTTCTTAGAAATTTTTTGTCTCGCATCTAATGAAATATTATCCCCAAACTTAAAATATTGTTCAGAAAATACTACTTCATACAACTAAACCAACCTGGCCAGTTCAGGATATTCTTTTGCAGCATCCTTTGCGCTAATTAATTTTATTTTTCCTGCTTTTATATCATTATCAATCTGAGTCATTTTCCTTATTACTAACTCTTTTTCTAATTCAGACTTATCCAAAAACTTATCTTTAAAACTCACTAAAGCCATTCTTATTGCTTCTGTTTTACTAGCTGCATAGCCAGATTCTATCATATCTTGTATTACTGTTTCCGCAACGCCACTTAATTTTAAATTAATATTCATAACTCATCACATATACATTTAATGTACATTAAGCACATAAATGTTGCTATTTCGGGCAGAATTGGGAGAAAAATAAACTGTTCCTTTTACCCCTTGTTCCGTTCTTTTACTGCCATAATCAAATTACCTTAAAACCAAGAAACAATCTAGCACTGTTCTTAGGGATACCATTCTGTTCTAAAATTTTGCAGATTTTTTCTTTTTCTTCGTTATCAAAACAAGCTCTAAAAACGTCAGTCGCACGTGTTGCATGATTGTTATATACTTTCACCCCATCCTCACGCCATAATCCTTTGGAAAATTCTCTAAAGTGCTCACTAATACCATTTGCTAACTGGGTAATTCCTGCTTGTCGAGTAACCGCGTTATATTTTCTATCTTCTAATCGGAGATATGTCTTATAGTGAATTATTTTTGCACCAACAACAAAAGCATCTATTTTTACACCAAACCCTGCTGCCAAGTCCCCAATATTTTCCCCTAACCCAAGCAAAAATTTATCTAATACTCCTTTAAATGCTAACTCCCTTGCAAATACCCTTCCCTCAACGCCCATATATCTCGTAAAATTGTATATCTTTGCTAAAGGCCCCCTGCCTTTCTCTTGCATAGCTGGTTGTTTTAATGCATTTGCAAGACTTTGTGCTACTAATTCTTCCCCCTTCCTTTGTTTAGCCAATGAAAAAAGCCCCTGTATAAAATATTGGATTCCATGCCCCATGGCTTTAGCAGCCAATTCCATATCCCTTGCATTTAATGGCTTAAAAAAAGATTCAAGACTATTTCCTCTTGCAAGGGAAGTCCCAAAATAAGTAAGTTCAGTACCATCTCTAGCTAATGCAGAAAAAAACGAATAAATTTTTCCCTGTCCAGATAACTCTTTAGCAAGAGCCCCAAAATGGGCTGTTTTAAAGTTAAACAATAACCTGCGAAGCCCATGTTCATGCAATTCAGCAATTTTTATAACTTTAACCGGATCTTCCAGAAGTAGTTTTAAAATGGCATAATTTTCTTCAGGAGTAATTGCGGGAATCTTTGTTACTTTACTTCCTTTTTCCCTAGAAAACCTTTTCCAAATAGACCTTATTAATAATTCTGTTCTTTCATCAACACTAAGTATTCTACCATAAGGGCTTTTTCCAGAAATAGCAATTTCTGAATAAATAGTAATATTCTTTTTCCTTAAGACCTCTTTTTGTTTTAGTCTATCTTTCGTTAACAACTGTCTTTTTACTAGGTCCGTATGCGACATTTTAAAAACCCTCTAATCAACCAGTCACCATAAAGCCAATTTTGATTTACACAAAATTGCTTTAGGGTCTGATAATTTTTCCAGTAAAAAAAATTATCTTACCATGAAGTCCCACCATGGCTTCTTTACCCTGATCTTAAGCCCTGTTTCTGCATTATAGACATCAGTTATAACTTCTTGGATAGTAATGAATCCAAGTAACTTCTTAGTCTCTGCTTTTTCAACAAGATATAGAATGTGGCCACTTTCTTTGCTAGCAGTAATTTTATAAGATTTAACTGAAGAATCAACTACATTATCAGATAGCCAAATTACTTTAATCCCATCAATATACAAGTCTTTTCCATTAACTAATTTTACTGGAAGTTCAGAATACACAGTATTCTTACTTGAAGTTATTGCGATTTTTCCATCAGACAAATTGAAATCATAGTTTGTAATCTTCAAGTTCTTAAATTCCCCAGATAGCTTTACCCCTTCTACAAAGAAATAATCCTTTGTTGCAGAAATCTCTATATTTTCATTAGTGTCTATTGAGTTCTGGAACTTACTTATTACAAAGCTAGTTATAACAGAGTCCTTTATGCTTGCATACTCATCAGTATTCAAAAGATCATTTATCTCTGCAATAAACTCTTTTATTGTTGGCTCTCTATTCTTTTTACTATATAACCGATCATAAATGTTAATTTCTAGAGTATTAAGAAGTTCTGCATCATATTGCTGCATCTCGCTCTTACTTAATTGTTGTTTCTTCAAAATATAACTATCCAAAACATTATCCAGATCCAAAATGAACTTAACTTTTGACATCTCTGGGTTCTCTGTGATTTTCATATTTGTTTCATAAATTTTATAGTAGTAGTCCAAACTCCCAATTAATTTATCTAAATCAGTGTTAGGATCTATAAAAGCAACATTTTTCAAAAGGAATATCATATTCTTTTTCACTATTTCTTTTGATTTTAGCAAAGGCTCCATATTCACCTTAGTAGCATAAAGCACTTTATCTGCACAATTCTTTCTAAGGTCTGCATAGTTTGCAAGAGTTACCTTTCCATTCTCCAGGACCTCAATTTTGTTTTCTGTTTTTTTAGAAAATAAAGCATATTTTGAAAGACAAGAATAATACTCTTTTTCCGGCCCGGAAAGCAAATTTATTTCACTTTCTGTTTTGCTAGTATCTATCAATGAAGAATATTCTAGTTCTGTCCCGGCGTCAGAGATAATCATTGACTGTTCTACATTAACTATTAAAGAACTAGATTTAGGAATTATATCATATTCTTTCTTCAAAAATCTAAAAACTGCATAATCTAAGCAAGACTCTCCCTTTTTTATTATTGGGGTAATCCGATAAGTGTCAAACCCAAACCCCAAATCACTTTGATCAAAATTTACATCTAAATTATAACAAGTTGCAGGCACCACACCTTTACAATTCACTTCTAATTTAAATGATTTACCAGTAGCAAGAGAACCATCTAAAGGGTTATAATTCGTGCTACAATTTATCTTAAATAAATCAAGTTGTTTTTTTACCTGGTTATCACTGACAATATTTTTTAGGCAAATGTCCTTCATTTTTATAAAATCGAGAGTATTCTTTTTCTCAGAAAATAGACAATCTAAATATTTATTATCATCTATTTCCGGATTATAAGCAAAATTCATATACTTTTCAAGGCTTTCTGATTGAGACAGGTATTTCTTACAATCAATTCCTTCTGGATTAGAGCCTATACTATTCGCACAAAAAGAATAAGGGTCATTATAACTTTTTACCCCCAACATACTGGTTCCAAAAACAATTCCCAAAAGGAACACTAACCCAAAGACATAAATTATAATTCTGTAGTTCATCATAAATCCTCTCATAATAAATATGAATTATTACATTTTATAAGCTTTCGTTACTTGGGGGGAATCTTAACAGATAGGTGGTTTTATACTTCTTCTTACTCGCCGGCATATCAAACCCAACAAGCCTATGGCTAATCTTGTATTCTGGCTGAAAGGCGTTTCGCAGATTCTTTACAATTGTGTTTGCAATGGTCTTTAAAGTAATATTTAAGTCATAGCCCCCAGTTTTTAAGTATCCCTTATCTTGTATTGCAATAGTATTATCTTCCTCATACGGCCTTATTGTTTGTTCTATTAATTTCCAAACACCTTTCGGCTCTTCTTTCCCTTCATACCTTATTTGTATTATTGCTTCGTGGTAATTTCCTTTTATCTTTCCACATATTGGGCAGGTAGTTGTCTTCAAAAATAAAGACTTAGAAAATGTTTTTACTATCTTTTTTCCGCCGTGCTTGTAATAATACCTTATATTTGCCTGAACCCCTTGTCTACCACTCATAATTATATCCTTAAGAGTATATGAAATTAGATATAAATTGTCTTGACTAAATTGAATATTAGATTTAATTACATCCCAAATTTGCTTTCTAGGAAGCCATTTATGTCCATATATCTTTCCACAATTAGTACACAGAGGAATAGAACTTATTTTTAGCGTCATAGGTTCTGGGTTTTGCTCCTCAAAGCACACTTTACATACTTTACCCAAGAAATCCTCTTTCTTTACTTGTCTGCCACACTTGGGGCACATCAATTTAAGAACCATAAATATCAACTCAACCAAATAGGATTAAAAGCAATCTTGCCTCTTCCTTGTTCTGGTGCTCTTTATACTATTTTACCCCTTTCTTTGTTTTTGCCACTACCTTCCTAGGAGACTTCAACTCTTCTACATCTCTTTGGAGCTTCTTAACCAAGTTTCCAATTTGTTCCTTGAATACCTCTTGGCTTTCGGTATCTTCTTTTTGCTTTGCAGATTTCAATATTCCAACCATATTCTGATCCAAATATCCTTTGACTGCTTGTTTAATATCTTCTCCACGCTTCTTTTCATATTCTTCTCTTATCTCTTCTATTTTTGCGATTTCTTTTATCATTTTAGACTTTGTAACTTCAAATTCTTTAATTTTCTCAGATATTCCACTTATTTCTTCTTTACTCTTAATCTTTACTGCATCTTCAATCTTCTTCTTTGTTGCCCCAACTAAACCGTCAACAATCTTTGTTGCCAAGCTCATTGTGTTATTAAGCTTATTATCTATGTCCTTAAATTTTTCATCATATTTAACCAACAAGGCATCATAATTGTTTTGATATTTGCTTGCATCTTTTTCAAACTTAGCAAATAACTCTTCTTTCAAACGCGGAAACTCTTCCACCTGCTTTGAAATAGAATCTTGTAGCTCTTTTAAAAGCTTGTAATTCATCATCAAGTCATCCGACTTCTTAATTATTCTTTCTTCAAATTCCACAATTTCATTTAGAGAATCTTCTATTTTTTTAGTTGCACCCGCAGTTGTATCACTTACTGCATTATTTACCTTATTCACAAGCAAAATTCTTTGAGAATCAAGTACAATTTTCAGTTTCTCTAATTCTTTCTCAACTATTACTTGTGTTTCTTTCTTTATTACCTGCCCAATATTTTTTTCCATTTCACTAATTTCTTCTAGCTTCTGGTTTATAACACTCAGAACCCCTTCATCCCAAACACTGTCATCTTCTGCCCCTGCAGAGACTTTGGCTTTCACGGGATTTGCTTTTTCCTTAACTACTTCCTTTTCTTTCTTAACTGATGCCAATATCTCTCGAGCATAATCTTCTTCTAGGCCCGCATCAAGAAGGTTTTCTATAATTTCATCATCACTAAGCTTCAGGCTTAGGAGCTTCTTAATACTCTGAATAATCATATCTTCATTTTCTACCATAAAAATCACATCTTTTTACTGGGCCAGTTTTGATTTCTCCGTTTTGAAATCACAAACTTGGCCATAAGGATCACTTTATGAAATGTACTAATTATGCTCAATTATAAAAGGCTTAGATTTTGATTCCTTCAAGTCAGTTAAAGGATTAATATAATCCACATACATATAACAAGTTATTGTTTGTGGGATAGTAAGGAATTTTGTATTTGTTGGTACAGACAAAACATATTGTTTCTCTGACTTTGCAAGAACTATCTTATCTATTGGCAACATTATAGTAACATATTTCTTACATTCTATATTTGAATAAATACTATCCACTATAAAATCAACAGACCCTGTGTTATTCACTGAAACAAAATCATTTATTTGCTTAAACTGTTCAACATTATTTACTATTTCTTTTTGCAAAGTAAACTTCTCATCCATCCCAATAGTGAATCCAAAGTCTATTTCT
>CAZMCX010000001.1:0-2056 GCA_964565125.1 uncultured archaeon | reverse complement strand
TTTTTGCAAAGTAAACTTCTCATCCATCCCAATAGTGAATCCAAAGTCTATTTCTTCAAGTTTATAACTCATTTTTATCTTTTTTGAAAAGAAGTTGTTTGACAAAGTAAGAACTAATTCAATATTATCAGTTTTAGCAGTTAAAATTGGTTTTATTTCTACTGCAAAAGAAGTCTCGTCATTTCCGGCAATATCCTTTTGCTTATCTATAAGATTAACCCAAGATTCAGAATTCGCGTTATTTATTGCTGTAGAAGAGTCCACTACCAAAGACAAGGTAATCCCATAGTTCGTGTTATTTTTTACAGTAATAAGCTGATTCTTTGTTTGTCCAGCCATAATTATTCCCAAATTCATTTTATCTTCAAAAGCAATATCTGCTAACTTTATTTCTACATCAGAAACTGCTGTTTTATTTAAGAAATTATTTGAAACTTTGAAGTTAAAAGTAATTTTTATGTTTGGGGCATCAATAGGCAAATTCAAGGTAATCTTTTTAGTTGCTTGCTTTTGTGGGTCAATATCAAACTTCTGCGGGAATACAATCCAGTCCTTTACTATATTTACAGTTAAATCCCCCGATGTTTCTATGTTTTCTAAACTAATCATAACATCCTTTATTACTTCATTGCTCTGATTTTTTATAACAAAGTCTATCTCTTTACTTGTTCCCGCAGAGATACCCCCAAATGATTTCAAATTTGGAATATTCACATTTGGCGCTTTTTTCAAGGTAACGCCTGTAAACTTCTTCCCGTATTTTGTATCTTTATCGCTTACTCCCTTAATATAAATTCCACCTGAAAAGCTGGTTTTGTTGCTTGATAATTCCACATTTATTTTGAATTCATTTGTTCCTTTTTTAAGAGAAACTATTTCTTCAATTCTATCATTTAAATCTCCAGATCCAAGAATGGTTATTGCTTTTTCTGCATCAGTATAATCTATTTTTCCGGTTATTTCTAAGTTCCCACCCACATACACAGTTCCGGGAATTGTTGCAGAAAAAGAGGATATTTTCCCAACCCAATCTGGATAAACATAAATAGAATACATCTGCCCAACACTAGATTCATCAACAGTAATTGTTTTCAGATACATTGGTAGATAGGCATTTGCTTTTAGGCCTTCAATTTCAACAGAATATTCCCCATATTTTAGTTTTACTAAATCTCCAATGCCCACAGTTTCATAAACCTTATTATCTTTGTAAATAATTAAAGAAGAATACACCGTATTATCTGCAAAATTATTCACAGAAAAAGATACTTCTGCCCTATTCGCAAAAAAAATAAAGTACACAAGATACACCAAGACACATAATACTGCAATTACAATTACATACTTAAAATATTTCTTAAAAACACCAACATAGTCTATAGAGGGCTTTTGTGGTCCATCATCTCCAAGCCCATAATTAGAGAAATCATCACTGCTTTCGTCAAATTTATAATCCACCATAATACTTCACTTTTTAGTTTATTACTTAAATTCCAGTATAAGATAGTTATATTTATTTATATTTGTTTCTTATCTTATCTACCTTTTTCTTCACAAAAGGATGTTCAAAAATATAGTACACGATTAAATAAAAAAATCCAGATACTAATATGCCCACAATTATATCTGAAGGATAGTGGTAACCCAAATAAACTCTAGAAAATGCTGTTAATACTGCCAAAAAAAGTATTAGCCAAGTAAGCCAGTTCTTGAACTCCAAAGCAGGAAAAAACGCACCAAAAGAGAACATTGTATGTCCACTTGGCATAGAACTTGTAGGATCATGATTTCCAATAAAATTAACATTTTTCAGAGCTATAAAGGGCCTATCTCTAAAGAAAAACAACCCCAAAATCCCTTTAAACAAAAAGCATAAGGCAATCACAAAAAGAGCCTTCACAAAAATCATTGGGTCATTATAATAAACATAAGCAAAGATAAGAAGAATAACAAAAAGGTATGGAGAAATCATTGAAAAATAATACATAAAGTTATCCCAGAACATGCTTTTGCCTGCAAGCCCATTTATTGCCTGAAACAACCATACATCTATGTT